>NZ_JBHNYX010000020.1:0-82985 GCF_054960505.1 Alteromonas sp. G4i13
AGCGCACTTAGGTGCGCTTTTTTTATGCCTGCGATTTAGTTCGTGATTGTTGTGCCCTCTGAAACAAGCCGTAAAGCCATCCATGGCGGCTTCGCAGCAGCGTCCCTGCTGCTGAGAGTTCTAGATTGAATAAGCGCCACCCCTTTGTTGTGATACTGTAACAATTAAAGGGTACTATGCTCTGTTTATCAGTTTTGCGAGATTTTCATGATTACACGACGCCAGTTTTTAGTGGGTTCTTTGGCATTTGGTGGCCTAGCTAGCAGTGCTTTTGGTAAAAAGTTGGATTTGGCGTCTATGCCGATTAGTGAAGGCTATGGTGCACTAATCGCCGACCCTCAAAAGCTGCTCGATTTACCTAAAGGCTTTAGCTATAAGGTTATATCAAGCCTTGGAAATAGCATGTCTGATGGTATGCATGTACCTGACAGAGCGGACGGTATGGGTTGTTTGCCTGTAGAAGGCAGTAGCGACAAAGTGGCGCTTATACGTAACCACGAACTGCACCCCAAACATTTGAGTGCTCAGCCACAGTCTATTCAAATGCATACTAGCGAGTTGGCCTATGACAACTATCATAGTGGCGTTGCTTTACCAGGCGGCACCACAACCATGGTGTATAACCTTACTACCAAAATGGTAGAGCGAGAGTTTATCAGTCTTGTTGGAACGGTAAGAAACTGCTCGGGCGGCACTACGCCTTGGGGCACGTGGCTAACGTGTGAAGAGTCCGTAGACCGACCTCATGGCCCGAACGGCGATGTGGTAAGCAAAGATCACGGCTACATATTTGAAGTACCTGCAAATGCTGACTCACTCATTGAAGCTAAACCACTTAAAGCAATGGGGCGCTTTAACCATGAAGCGGCATGTGTTGACCCCAAAACAGGCATTGTTTACCTGACTGAAGATCAGGGTGACAGCTTGCTATATCGCTTTGTGCCTAACGAGTACGCTAACTTGGCAGCTGGCGGCCAATTAGAAGCCCTGGTAGTAAAAAACAAACCTCAGTTTGATACACGTAATTGGAGTTCCACAACTATGCCATTGGCGACGTGGTTCGACGTTGAGTGGATAGCATTAGACAACCCAGAAAGCCCGAACGATGACTTACGCGCTAGAGGATATGAGAAAGGTGCTGCCTTATTCGCTCGCGGTGAAGGTATACATTGGGGTGAAAATGAGCTTTATTTTTGCTGTACTAATGGTGGCCAAAAGCAGCTCGGTCAGGTGATGAAACTTGTTCCTTCTGTAGATGGTAAACAGGACAAGCTTCAGCTATTTTTAGAAAGTGAAGACAAGAACTTATATAACTTCGGCGATAACTTAACCGTATGTCCAAACGGGCATCTATTGGTGTGCGAAGACCAATATACCGACATTGTTGATAATCACTTACGCGGTGTTACACCAAATGGAGAAGTGTATAACTTTGCAAAGCTCCATGCGCAAACTGAACTTGCCGGCGCGTGTTTCTCGCCTGACGGCAATACGCTTTTCGTGAATATTTACTCTCCAACGAAGACCTTAGCTATAACCGGGCCATGGCTTGAAGGTTAGAGATCAGAGGTTGGAGACCAGATATTACGGTTATCTAGAAAACTGGCGTCATTTATTCTTATTGCTTTAAAATGGCGCCGTTATCCCCCAAGTGTGAACTGCAAATTTCTATCAACCTTTCTTTCGTCACGCATCATTTACTTACTTTCATACCTTTTCTCGATTAGCTAGTATCTTTACAATCAAATAAGTTGATTATATGAATCGTTTTAACCCGTTTTAATAGTTTTGTTCAATTAATGATAATGCTCTCAACTTAAGAAGGAGAGCCAAATGAGCGCACTATTAAAAAAGCTAACAACGGCGAATAGCCACCGTGTTTCCTCCACAACCAATCAACCCATTCGAACGCAATGCAATTACGCTGATAACTATTATGGCGACCAAGTTTGCGTAGAAGTCAAAGCCCCTAAACCTCGTACCAACCTTCATGTGGGAGTACAGCTGTGAGAACCTCAAAAATGCGGTTATTAATAACCACGAACAGCATGGTCAGCTACGCACAACGAGTACTAATCGCGATGTGAACTACCAGCCAAGCCGACGTCTTGATCTTAACGAAGATCCAGCGTTCCGTTACTCAAGCAAACCGCTTGCAGGTATGACGCAACAAATTCCGTTCTACAAAGAGCAGAACTTTAAACAAGCAGGGGAGTTTTTCAGAAAACTAACCAAAGAAGGCCAGCAAAACCTGATTAATAACTTAGGTGGAGCACTGGCATCGGTGCCTGAAGAAGAAATCCGCGTCATTATTAGTGCATATATGTACAACGCAGATAAAGACTACGGCAAAGGCGTAGCGAAACTAGCAAAAGCACCAATGGCTAAAGTTCGTCAAACGGCGAAAGACTTAATGGAACAGCAAGCTGCACGTGCCGCTAAAGCAAAGCAAGTTGCTGAAAGCCTGACGGCGCTAATGCAATAAACCCAAGCTACTAAAGTCAGAGCTACTAAAATCAGAAGTACTTAAGTCAGAAGTACTAAAAGGTGGGCTATTTATCGTTGGTAAATAGTCCACCCAATGCGTAGCTACCTAATCTCAAATATTACTTTCCACTTTTTGCGTCGATAAATAAAGAGGGCACAATGTCTATTTTTAAGCACTCACTACTATCAACACTGTTCGTTATTGTCACTCTATTCAGCTTCGATGCCAGTGCTGTAACACAAGTAACTAGCGCGGCGGACAAACCTGCGCAATCAGCTTCGCTATCTATGGATGCACTAAAAGTGCGGTATTTCGACGCAGCTAGAGAAGGCGACAGCACCATGTTGCAAGCCTTTTATAACGCTGGGCTAGATGTAAACGTCGCAGATGAAAAAGGCTATACAGCACTTATTCTTGCGGCGTACCACGGTCACACTGACACCGTGAACTTTCTTATTGAGCAGGCGAAGGTAAACCCGTGTCAAGAAGACAACCGCGGGAATACTGCACTTATGGGCGCTATATTTAAAGGTCATGTCAGTGTGGCAAAGCAGCTGGTTTTTGCCGATTGCGATATAGACGAAGAAAACGCAAATGGGCAAACGGCCCTAATGTTTGCAAGCCTCTTCGATAGACAAGAGATTGTAAGCAGCCTAATAGAAAAAGGCGCAAATCCCAAGCATGTAGATAAAGCTGGTAACTCAGTGGCAGATATAGCCTTGTCGCAAGGCAATTACGCGCTGGCTGAGGCACTGAACAAAGATAATAAGTAGCTTACCTCACCGGCTTTTAGTTGCTGCGCTCACGTCTATCGTGTTAATTCTGGTATTGATCAAGAGTTTTGCGACATTTCACCGCGCTTTTGTTAACTTTCTTACTTTCTTTTATCGCTGTAAGCGTCAGTATCAAATGATTGATACGAGAAAGTTAGGGTTTGCAGAGTTAAAATCACTCGCAGAATTGGCGAATGAAATGGTCGAGTCCAAAAGAGATATTGAGGCGCGGCTAGCAAGTGTAGAAGCCGAGTTGGCCACTAAGAAAGCCTCATAACCACAGAGGGCACTTTTATTTCTTAAGCGGTCGACTCATTATTGCATCAATAAGGTATAAGCCAAGCAAGGTAGAAGCAAAAATGAAGTTTAACCGCTTAGGAAATAGCGACTTACAGGTGTCGGATGTGTGTTTGGGCACAATGACATGGGGCATTCAAAACACCCAGCAAGATGCAGATGAGCAAATGGCGTTCGCCCTGGATAAAGGCGTGAACTTTGTCGATACGGCCGAAATGTATCCTGTTCCCCCAAATGTAGATACCTATGGCGATACAGAGCGCATTATCGGCAATTGGATCTCGCGAAATGAAGCAAAGCGCTCTGATATTGTATTAATGACTAAAATCGCCGGCAGTGGCTTAAAATACATTCGCAATGCAGGGCCCATTACAGCTGACGCTATCGCAAACGCACTCACCTATTCATTAGAGCGCTTAAAGACCGATTATATCGACGTTTACCAGCTACATTGGCCAAACAGAGTAACACCACATTTCGGTAAGCATTGGCCGGATGGTGCTGATCCAACCAAAACCAGTCGAGAGAAAGAACTGGATGGTATGCGTGATATCCTTTTAGGCATTAAGCGCGCGTTGGATGAAGGGAAAATTAGACACTGGGGGCTGTCAGATGACACGCCTTGGGGCATTCACGCCTTTCTTACACTTTGCAAAGAGCTGGATATGCCGCTACCTGTTTCTATTCAAAATGAATTCAGTTTGCTCCATGCGAAAGACTGGCCATATTTAATCGAAATGTGTGAGCTAGAGAATATTGCGTATTTACCGTGGTCACCGCTAGCAACGGGTATGTTAAGTGGTAAGTATCAGGATGGAGCCAGACCGGAAGGTAGTCGTTGGACACTAGCTCAGCGTATGGGGTTATTTAGAGATAAAGCGCCAGCGCAGGCAGCTACAGCTGAATATATGAAGATTGCAGAAAACGTAGGAATAACACCTTCGCAGCTCGCGTTGGCGTGGTGTAAGCAAGTGCCTGGTGTTACCTCAACAATTATTGGTGCTACCACTGTGCCTCAACTTAAAGAAAATATAGATGCGTTTGATATTTCACTTTCGAAGGAAACATTGGACGACATTCACGGTGTACTAAGGCAGTATCCTTTAGGCTTCTAAGCGAATTTTTTTCTTCCTAAGATTGGCGGGGTAGCACTTCACTCCCCGTCATTTTTGTGTAATACGCACGTCATATTATGAGCTTTTCAAGTATGAAGTTGTGCGTATTATGTCAATGATTGACCCTCAACTAGCCAAGAACAGTGTGCTAGAAAAAGCACATAGCTGGCGTAAGTGGCTTCTTTTAGCCTTGTTAGTCTATGTGATGTTATTAGCTGTCAGCATGATCGGCAGCGGATTCAAATTTGCTACTGGCGACCACGCGAAATCTCTTTTTAGTTTTGCTTCTAATCCTGTCATGGGATTGATTATTGGTATGGTGTGTACCGCACTTATTCAGTCTTCAAGTACGGTTACCTCTATTATTGTCGGAATGGTAGCGGGTGGTTTACCCATAACTATCGCTATACCCATGATGATGGGCGCCAACATTGGGACCAGTATTACCAACACCTTGGTGAGCCTTGGTCATGTTGCAAAAAAAGATGAGTTTCAACGAGCCTTCAATGCGGCCACTATTCATGACTTCTTCAATGTGCTGTCGGTACTAATTTTCTTACCTCTTGAAATGGCGTTTGGTATTTTGGAGTTCTTAAGTGCCCAATTGGTTGCGCTTATCCATACAGGTGAAGCCATCGGTGTGTCTGGTGTTAATCCTATTAAAGCGATGACGCAACCGGTAACAGACATAGTTACACAAGCATTCTCCTTTTTACCTTCTATTTATCCGGGCGTAGCGAAAATAATTCTTGGTATCGGCCTTATTATGTTTTCAATTACCTACATGGGTAAAATTATGAAATCACTTATGGTAGGCAAGGCAAAGGCGTTATTGCATACCAGCATAGGAAAAGGGCCACTCTCTGGAATAACGTCGGGTGCTGTGATGACAGTGCTAGTGCAATCCTCGTCAACCACCACATCGCTCATGGTTCCTTTGGTTGGCAGTGGAATTTTAAAAGCTAAGGATATCTATCCGTTCACATTGGGCGCAAATATAGGCACATGTATCACTGCGCTTATCGCAGCGTTGGGTGTAGTGGGGGTTAATAGTGGATTTGCACTACAAATAGCGCTTGTGCACCTGATTTATAACGTTCTGGGCGTTACGCTTATTTACGGGCTGCCTTTATTGCGCAATATTCCGCTCAATTTGTCTTATCAATTATCAGTGATAGCGGCAGAGCGGAAAATGTACGGCGCAGCTTATATCGGTGGCTTATTCTTTATTATGCCTTTGGGTATTATCTTCACTACTATGTAGCTAATGTAGCGCGCCATTCTATTTTTCTGTATGCACAAAAAAACGGCGCTGATGAGCTCAGTGCCGTTTCTCTTTTTTAACTTAGTGCATGTATTAGAATGCGTATTTTGCTGAAACTTGGAAGCGGTTCATGTCGCCTTCAAGGCCGGCTTCAATTTCACGCTTTGCGAAAGCGTATTCAGCGCCAACGGTTAGCGCTTTAGTTGGCGAGTACAAGTAGTTTACACGTGTGCTATAAGTGCTTTCAGTGGTAGCTAAACCCGTTAATGATACGTCATTGTCTGCTTCAAACGCCGAGAACATGATGCTACTGCGCGCTTTTTCGCTCCACTTGTGACGATACGCAACGCCGTAACCTGTTGAGTCTATGGCTTCAAGGTCGCCGCTTTCGGTAAGTACTGCACCATTAACTGCGTTTAGCGCAGAGTATCTGCCTAAACCTTTACCCGTGTTGAACGTGAAGCGAATATCGTCGCCATTAGACAAATTGTATTTACCGGTTACCGATACACCAAAGCTGGTTTCGTCCGCATCAATGCCAGCGGCATTATCGTAAGACAACTGTCTTAATAAGCCCGCTACTTTTACATAACCCCAGTCATACTTTGACGTATAGGCAGCTACAAAGTCTGGAACGCTGCTGTCGTCACTCGTAATTCGGCTACCACCGCCAAATGGCGTAATGGTTGATTCTGGGTTTTCAAGCGCAAGCTGTAGGCCGCCGTTGGTATATCTCACCATAACTTGACGGGCAAAGGTGATGCCGTCAGTGGTACCAATAAAATCAAGTGATTCTGGTAATGAACCTACGTCCATAAAGGTCGTCCATGTTTGGCCCACCAACCAATTCTTGTAAGTTAAGTACGCGTGGCGTACTCGCGGAGTGTAGGAGTTACTGATTCGCTCATCACCGCCGCTAGTTACAAGGAAGTCGAGTTCGAATACACCGTTAATTGTGTCGCCTTCAGCCGTAGGCGTTGACGTTGCAAAGCGGAATCGTGACGTTCTGATATGCGCGTCAAATTGTGGATCTTCGTCAACGCCACCAACAGGTGTTAGTGAAGGAATATAGAAATCGCGACCTACGCTACCTGATGCAATGGTGCCATCTGAGTAGTCACTAACCATAGCGTCGACTTTAACGTAGCCTGTGAATTTCACACTTGTGTCGCCGATTGTTGCTGCTTGTGCTGCACCTGTAGATGCTGCCAGGCACAGCGCTACTGCTGTAACCGTATTTTTTATTTTAGCTTTCATCGTGTCTGTTCCAAAAAAGTGGTTAAATAAATGTAAATTCAACGTTAACATTGCTGATTGTGTACTTATTATCTAAAAATTAAATAAGCCAATGGTCGCATAAGACTATAGTCGTAATGCTTTTAGTCTAACTTTTTAACTAGCACCTTAGTTGTAGGCTGCTAAGACCAAAGTCTCATTTTGCTTTGTGGGTGAATGGCTAGAGTGTTTCACCATACAACAAGAATTTTACATCATTGATATTGGAGGCAATCTTTATGACCGCCAGCAAAACTTATCCTGTGCCTGAGAACATTCTTCAGTCTACACATCTAACCGCATCTCAATATGATGAGATGTATAAGCAATCTGTAGAGCAACCTGAAGCGTTCTGGGCTGAGCACGCATCCATGCTTGAGTGGTATCAAAAGCCCACCAAAATTAAAAACACAATGTTTGGTGAAAACGATGTGTCTATTAAGTGGTTTGAAGATGGTGAGTTAAATGCCAGCTATAACTGTATTGACCGCCATCTAGCTGATAATGCTACAAAAGTTGCCTTTCACTGGGAAGGTGATTCACCAGAAGATAGCCAAGATATCACGTATCAACAAGTGCACTATGAAGTTTGTAAATTAGCGAATGCACTTAAAGAAATGGGCGTAGCAAAAGGTGATCGTGTTGCGATTTACATGCCGATGGTACCCGAGGCTGCCTACGCCATGTTAGCGTGTGCCCGAATAGGTGCAGTTCACTCAGTGATTTTCGGTGGTTTCTCACCAAACGCAATTGCCGATCGTATTAATGATAGCAACGCGAAAGTGGTCATTACGGCAGACGAAGGCCGCCGTGCTGGAAGAAGCATTCCGTTAAAAGCGAATGTAGATAAAGCGCTGGCTGGCGATGCATGTCCATCTATCACTCACGTTTTAGTTCATAAGCTAACGGGTGGAGACGTAGACTGGAATGCTAAGCACGATGTGTGGTGGCATGACGCTGTTGATGGCGTGTCAGCGCAGTGTGAACCAGAGGTAATGAACGCGGAAGACCCACTGTTTATCCTCTATACATCAGGCTCTACTGGAACGCCAAAGGGTGTAGTACACACTACGGGCGGGTATCTCTTATATTCTGCGATGACCTTTAAATATGCTTTTGACTACAAAGAAGACGATGTTTATTGGTGTACCGCTGATGTAGGCTGGATCACAGGCCACAGCTACATGGTTTATGGCCCAATGGTGAACGCCGCATCACAAGTGTTCTTTGAAGGCGTACCAACTTATCCAGACGTTAAACGTATTGCTCAAGTAGTAGAAAAATACAAAGTAAATAGTTTATATACCGCACCAACTGCTATCCGCGCATTAATGGCGCACGGAGATGTTCCAACTGAAGGGTGTGATGTCTCATCGCTTCGCCTTTTGGGGACAGTAGGTGAGCCTATTAATCCTGAAGCATGGGAATGGTACCACCGCGTAATTGGTATGAGCCGTTGTCCTATTATCGATACATGGTGGCAGACAGAAACAGGTGGACACATGATCCTGCCTTTGCCTGGCGCTACGGAGTTAAAGCCTGGCTCAGCGACTCGCCCATTCTTCGGGATTCAGCCAGCGCTATTTGATGCTGACGGTAATGAGCTTGAAGGGGCAGCAGAAGGTAATCTTGTTATTAAAGACAGCTGGCCGAGCCAAGCTCGAACGGTTTATGGCGATCATCAGCGCTTTATCAACACCTACTTTAGCGCATACAAAGGTGTGTACTTCACCGGTGATGGTGCTCGTTGCGATGAAGATGGCTTTTACTGGATCACTGGTCGTGTAGATGACGTGCTAAACGTTTCTGGTCACCGTTTGGGCACCGCTGAAATCGAAAGCGCACTTGTTGCCCATCCTAAAGTAGCTGAGGCTGCCGTTGTTGGCTTCCCACATGATATCAAAGGGCAGGGTATCTACGTTTACGTAACACCAAATGAAGGGGTTGAAGCAAATGAAGCCCTTACTAAAGAGCTTAAGGCGTGGGTGCGTCAAGAGCTAAGCCCGATTGCTACACCTGATATGATCCAATGGTCTCGTGGATTACCTAAAACCCGCTCTGGTAAAATTATGCGCCGTATTTTGCGTAAGATTGCCGCCAATGAGCATGAGCAATTAGGTGACACATCAACGTTGGCGGATCCATCGGTTGTTGATACACTGATAGAGGAACGTCTAAATAAGTAGAAACTAAGGATATAGACAATGATAACCCTTCTAATCGCTGATGATCATCCGCTGTATCGCGATGCACTAAGAGGCGCGTTGTCGTTGTCACTTCCAGCCTTAACCCTCAAAGAGGCGGGAGACCTTAACACTACAGTCGATATTCTCAACAATGAGGATATCGACTTATTGTTGCTTGATTTGCACATGCCGGGTAGCAATGATTTGTTTGGCTTGCTGCATATTCGAAAACTCTTTCCCGAACTTCCTGTTGCCGTAGTCTCTGGCACAGAAGACACCACACTTATTTCAAAGATTATTAGCGTGGGCGCGCTAGGGTTCATCCCCAAAACTGCCAGTGCGCAAGATATTGCAAACGCCGTAGAAGCAATTCTGGATGGCGATGTATGGCTACCTGATAACTTAAGTGAAGACGTTGATGAGGTGAATGAAGAGTTCTCTGAATTAGCGGATAAAGTTGCCTCGCTAACGCCCTCGCAATACAAGGTGCTTTGTTACATGCGAGACGGCTTGCTGAACAAGCAAATTGGCTTTAATTTAGATATCGCAGAGGCCACGGTTAAAGCGCATGTCACTGCTATCTTTAAAAAGTTGGGCATAAACAACCGCACACAAGCGGTACTTATTGCTTCACAACTTGAGTTGGAGCCGCCAGCTCAGTAGCGTCGAACTTAAGCACGGCTTCTGAGGTAGCAAATTCCGGTAAGAACTTTTCCAATGCCAAGCGGCTTTGTTCACTTAGCAAAGGATTGTCAATTTCAATAACCGTTCGCCCTTCGGTAAGTGCCATACCTTCTCTAAAGTTATCATGAGCTAACAGTAGCTCCTGAAACTTACCCGTTTCGAAGAGCCTTAACAGACCCTCAGCTATCCGCCCTGCTAATGCCTGATTGTCGCTTCCTACAAAGAAAAAGATGGGGCTTGGGTATGAAATGATAAGGTGATCGTCGATAGTCAGACCGCGTGAGAGCGCCTTGTCAGCGAGTTCTTCTTTAATTTCCATAACACTTCTTGGAAACATATCAGCGAAGCCTTCCGAAACAATGCGAAATGACGCCCGGTAGGTCGTTTCCAACACCGGGATATCGTTTGCGCGAAATATCTTCGTATCGGGCCAGTCGTAGCCCAAAACCGCTCGGTATGCTCGTAACGCGTTTAATGACTTTACTTCTTTAAGTCGCGTATCGCCTTCTCTGACCAGCAGTGCACGCTTACCAAAAAGACCCGCCATAATGGGAATGCGAATGGGCAGGAACTGACGTTCACGCTCTGTCGAGGTAACGCTCCACGTCACGTCTAGCATGTGGTGTTCAAGGCTGCGTAGTTGACGCTCTTGCGCCGTTTCTTGGTCGCTGACAATCAGTTCAAAAGAGCCGTATTGAGGTTCAGTAACGCGCAGTGATTCTGTGAGAAGACGTTTAGCGTAGGCGTATACGGCGTCTCGCCCAGGGTGAATATTTGGCAGGCGGAGAACGGTGTGAGGTAAGTCAGTACTTACCTCGTTTGTGTTTTGCTGCTGAGCATTAGCACTCAATAGTGTAAATACACTCAACAGCAGAGAGGCAACACTTAGGGCTTTTTTCGTAACGTCCATATTTTGTATTTCATGCACTAAACGCATGCCTTACTGCAAGTTGCCGCAGGTTTTAACGCTGAATATCCATTGGCAAACTTGTATTGCTAGTCTTTTCCCGTCAGCAAAAAGTCGTGCTCGGGGTCTACAATAAATTGACCCCTCATCGCTTCTCTTCCGAGCAGCATCAAATAGGTCATTTCAGAGCGGTCCGTTAGGGTTAACTGAATATCCCACTGGTACCCGTCCATTATTATAGGCGTAATTATAACATAGCGCTTCTCAAGTGTAGCCGTTGAGCTTTTTACGCGTTTTTGTCCTTCTACACGTGCTTCTCTGCGAACCACGCGTTCAACGTTGTGAATGTCGGGATGGATATCAAATTTAATCCATAATTCACCGTCTTGATCAAACTCTTCAATGTTGTCAACATGAAGTGAAGACGTTGCCGCCCCTGTATCAACGCGTACGTTCAAATCAGAGATGGCGAGTTTTGGTAAATCGCACAGCTCTACCGCACCAACAATTTTTTTATTGTTCATCAGTTTTTCTACCAATTTTATAAAACAGGACCCTGTTCTGGTGGCAATAAATTGTCTTGTAATAATTCTACGTGTTCTGCAACAGTATCAGGCTCTGAAAAGTATGCAATGTGGTATACCGCTTCACCTTCTTGGGTAAGTGGAATATTTTGTTTACCAATTACAACACCTTCTGCAGGGCTTTCAAGGCTATCTAAATAATTGCCAAACGGATCAGCAATAATGGCCAGTTTGTCACCTTTTTCAACATGGTCACCTAGCTGTGCTAAATGCGTCACAAATCCACTTTCTGGCGCGCGAACCCATCCACTTTGGCGCGCTATAAAACGCTCGATACTGTGGCCCTTACTGCGGCTTTTATTCAGCATGCCCAAATGACGCATGGTATTAATAATGCCTCTTACGCCGGCACGAATAGAAAACTCGTCATAACGTAACGCTTGGCCTGCTTCGTAAAGCAGAATTTTAACGCCACTTTCACTGGCCGCTTCGCGCAAAGAGCCATCGCGTAACTCTGCGTTAAGTAGTACAGGTACGCCAAACGCTTTTGCCATTTCCAGTACTTCTGGGTCGTCTAAGTCAGCGCGAATCTGTGGCAAGTTACTACGGTGTATAGCGCCGGTGTGAAGGTCAATGCCGACATCGCACTTACTTACCACTTCTTTGAAAAACAAGTTGGCTAACCTACCGGCAAGCGAACCTTTTTTACTCCCTGGAAAACTGCGGTTCAAATCGCGTCTATCGGGTAAATAACGAGACTGGTTTAGTACGCCGTACACATTAACCATAGGCACCGCGATAAGGGTTCCTCTTATCCGCTCAATCGCTTTTGAGCGGATAAGTCTGCCTACTATTTCGATGCCATTTAATTCGTCACCGTGAATGGCTGCGCTGACGAACATAATGGGACCTGGTCGCTTTCCTCGTTTAACGTAAACCGGAATGCTCATATTGGTGGCCGTGTACAGCGGCGGCATTTCTAACTCAATCTTTTTTGTTTCGCCAGGAGCAATGTTTTCACCCCCAATTTTTAAAACATCATTTACCACTAACGTTTTCCTATAATTACGTTATTGCATAGGTTAAAAGGGTTAGCCTTTTCCACGGGTTTTCGTTTTATGCGGCTCGGCACTCTTTTCAATGAACTCAATAATCATGCTGGCAACGTCTTTGTTAGTTGCTTTCTCGATACCTTCTAAGCCCGGCGAAGAGTTTACTTCCATTACAACAGGGCCGTTGTTCGAACGAAGAATATCCACGCCACAACAATTTAGTCCCATCGTTTTAGCCGCATCTACCGCTGTTTTGCGTTCCGCTGGACTTAGGCGAACTAAACTTGCCTGACCGCCACGGTGAAGGTTAGAGCGGAATTCCCCAGGTGCTGCTTGGCGCTTCATCGCTGCTACAACTTTTCCACCTACCACAAAGCAACGAATATCTGCACCGCCCGCTTCTTTAATGAACTCTTGCACTAAAATACTGGCGTTAAGACCCATAAAGGCTTCAATGATCGACTCTGCCGCTTTTTGCGTGTCTGCCAATACCACGCCAATACCTTGCGTGCCTTCAAGTAACTTAATAACCACTGGGGCGCCGCCAACCGTCTTAATAACATCGTCGATTTTGTCAGGGTGGTGTGCGAAGCCTGTTCTCGGCATACCGATGCCTTTACGTGATAAAAGCTGCAACGAACGCAATTTATCTCGAGAACGGCTGATAGCAACCGACTCGTTAAGGCTGTATGTGCCCATCATTTCAAATTGGCGAACGACTGATGTGCCGTAAAAGCTAACAGACGCACCTATTCGAGGGATCACTGCATCATAGTAAGGCAGTTTTTTACCATTATAGCGAACAGACGGTCGCGCGCTCGTGATATCCATGTAACAGTGCATAGTGTCGATAACGTCAACTTGATGCCCGCGAGCCTGCCCAGCTTCGACTAAGCGTGAAGTAGAGTAAAGACGAGGATTTCTAGAAAGAATTGCAATGCGCATTATAAAAAAGCCTGTAGTTTGTGTTTTATTTTGTCGTTTTATCGACCAATCTACTACCACGTTAGAACGTGATTATTAATTAGACAAGTCATTTTTGCGCGCATACTAATAGAAGTGATAGGGAGTGTCTTACGAATAATTCTTGTTGTGTCGATTGCTTTTAATGCATGAACTTGTCTGTTATTCACGTTAGCATTAGAGCGCGTCGGCCTTTTTAACGTAAAATCAGAATTTAAGGTCAGTCTGCTTAACGAAAAAATGTAAGGATTTGGGTTAATGAATGAGTGGTGGCATGGTTTTTTGGCGTGGTTAACTCAGTACCAGTCAAATGTCGTGTGGAGTGGTTTGGTTTTACTAATTTATTTGGCGATGTCTCGTAAGTTGCTGCCAAAATTAGAAACCAACATCGTAAAGTCAAAGCTAAAATCAAATAGTGCTATTAAAGGACTTTTTGCTGCACGGGTTATTGTCGCTACAGTATCGTTAGCCTTGTTGTTGCTAGCGTGGGGGATCGATTTTTCTGGGCTCTTAGTGCTTTCCACTTCTATCATCACGGTAACCGGTGTTGCGCTTTTTGCTAGTTGGTCACTCATCAGTAACATCACTGCGTACTTTATTTTGCTCACAAACGTAGCGTATCGCAGAGGTAATTATGTGCGCATTCTCGACGGCGATAATTTCATTGAAGGTGTGATTGCCGATGTAGGGCCGTTTAGCACGCGCTTGCTTACCGCTGAGCGTGAAACCCTCATGTATCCTAATAACCTAATTTTAACCCGTCCTGTTTTGCTCAACCCTAAAGAGAAGTGGGGAGCAATGGGAAAAGTGGTGGCAAAGTCGAGCGTAGAAACGCCGGTGGTTAAAATTGAAGAAAGTAAACCACACGACGAATTACTCTAGACGTCTTTCCTTACGCATATAGCGAAAAACCTGCAGCGAGCTACTAGCTACACGTTTTTCGCCTCCCTGATGTAGCGCGTCATACTTTGAAGTAGTGCGCGCAGTTTCGCTGGTTTTAGCGGTTTAGCTAAGAAGTTTACGCCTTGGGCTTTACACTGTGTAACTAAGCTTTCATCTGGTGTCGCCGTTATAAGCGCTGCTGGCACCACAATATTAAGTCGATGTCTTATCTCTTCAATCAAAGCTAGCCCATTTTTCTCGCTGTCATGACTGAGCTGATAATCCATGAGTAAGATTTGAGGCTGAATAGTCTCACAGACTTTCAACGCGTCATCCCAGTTGTTCGCAAGCACCACATTGATTCCCCATTTCTGTAATAGGGTCTGCATGGCATCTAAGTTCTCTCTTTGATCGTCCACGCAAAGCACGTCCATACCTGTAAATGTTGTACTGCGTGGCTTTGCTGTAACGTTGGATATCTGTTTTGGCTCAGCTTTATCCAAGCTAAACGCAAAGCAGCTGCCTTTGCCTATTTTCGAGGTAACACTAATATCGCTGTTCAACTGCAGACTTAAACGTCGAACAACCCCCAAGCCAAGACCTATACCGTGTTCCTTGCTTTCGTTTGCGCGGAAAAAGTCACCAAAAATGCTGTCTTTTTTATCGGTAGATATGCCAATGCCTGTGTCGATAACTTTGAAATAAACGGTGTCTTTGACAGGCTTGATAATGAACAAGACGCGGCCATTTTCCGTGTACTTCACCGCATTTGAAAGCAAGTTTTGCGTTATTCGGTATAAGTACGTTTTGTCAGCTTTAACCCAGCACGGACGTATAATCGCTTTAAAACCAAGTCCTTTTTCCCGCGCGCGCATTGCCATTTCGTCCACAAGTGGTGACAGCAGGGTCCTTACATCAATAGACTCAATATCGGGTTTCATTTCACCTTGGTCTAAGCGTGCAATATCCAGCAAAGTGCCAATCAGTGTTTCACTAGACGTCACGCTATGGCTAAGCTTTTGAATAATGGCTAGCGCTGACTCAGTCAGTTCTTGTTCTTCAAGGGCGCTCACGTAGAGCTTGGCCGCATTTAGCGGCTGCAACACATCATGGCTTGCGAGCGCCAAGAAACGGGTTTTACTGGCATTGGCATCTTCTGCAGCCTTTCGTGCCCTTATCAGTTCTTTCTCGGCATCAGAGCGCCGTTCTATTTCAAGTCGAAGCTCGGCGTTTATGGAGTGTACTTCTTCAGTACGCTTCTTAATACGAGCCTCAAGGTCAATGTTTGATTCTTCAAGCGCTTGCTGTATTTCCATGTGTCCGGTGATGTCGTTGAAGCTTGTTACGAAGCCTCCGCCAGGTAAAGGATTACCTACCATTTCAATAACCCGTCCATCCATTCGTTGTCGCGTGAAGCGATGGGGCATACCAGAGCGCAAATGAGCCAGCCTTTTTTCTACTTCACCGTCTACGTTATCTGCGCCGAACTCACCTTGTGATGCGTTATACCGAATAAGCTTTTCTATAGGCGTACCCACTGCCAACAAGTTATCCGGGTAAGTGTAGAGGTTGGCATAGCGTTTATTCCACGCTACTAAATTTAAGTGTTTGTCGACTACGCTAATGCCTTGGTCCATGTTTTCAAGTGAAGTGAGTAGTGCAGTCATATTAAATTGCATGGCTTGCGTTGTGTCATCGAAGAAGTTGATAACCTCGGTAAAGTCCATCTTCTTACCACGCAATGCGCTGTCTAGCAGTACTTTGGCACTCGATGCGCCAATAACGCCACCCAAGGCGCGTTCGCAAAATGATAAAAACGACTCATCCGGCGTATCGTCGTGCTTTAATTGGCAATTATTGAGTTGCTGATATTGCTCTAACAATTGTTCACAACGCCCAGATCCCATAAAGGTCGACAATAGCGTTATGAGATCGGAGACGGTCACGTTAGTTGCCTGAGCTTTAACGGTGTTGTTAGTGGAAATGGCAGGGGACACAAAGGCTTCAGCTTGCATTCTGTCGATAAGACGCTGCGGTGCAAAGTGTGAAAAGAGTATGTAAACAAAGGTGTTTGCCGCTAAGCTGATCATAGCGCCTTGGCTAATGAGTTCGTTTTGCTCCATTTGTGAAACTTGCTCGCTCACAATAGGAAGCACAAGCCATAACACCCAAATCACTAATCCCACCATTAGCCCTGCGTAAACCCCGTGCGCATGCGCGCGCTTCCAGTAAAGTCCGCCAACAATGGCTGGCATAAGCTGGATAACTAACGAGAACGCAATAAGCCCAATTGAATGAAGCGAGCGGCTGCTGGTCATTTGCTGGTGGTACAAAAACGCCATAAGCAAGATAAACGCGATGACGATACGGCGAATAAGCCTGATTTTGCTCGACACGTCCTGTTTGTCATCGGTATTGCCTGTAAATGCAAGAATACGCGGCAGAATCACATCGTTGGTGAGCATAGTACTCAGTGTGAGTGTTGCCACAATGATCATAGCTGTTGCGGCAGAGAGCCCACCTACAAAGACAATCACTTGAAGAAGAACTGACTCTGAAAATACAGCTAGTGATAGTACGTAAGAGTCGGGCTCGATATTAGCGCCAGCAAAAATAGCTTTGCCTGCAATGGCGATAATAGGAATTACCGCGGAAATAATGGTCAGGTAGAGAGGGAATAACCACCTTGCCGTGCGCAGATGACCTAGGCTTAGATTATCAATAATGGCAACGTGAAACTGCCTAGGCAAACAAACAATGGCCGCTGCCGCCATGATAGTTTGAGCGATGAAAGTAAACGAACCAAACTGCGCCAAGGCTATTTCATTGGTGAAACTTTCGAAGAATGGACCAGACTGGGTGCGCTTCCACGCACTATAACCAACGATGGCAACCAGCACTAACGCCAGCAATTTAATGGTCGATTCGAAGGCGATAGCCAGCATCAAACCCCGTCGGTATTCGGTGACGTCCGTTTGCCGGGTACCGAAATATATTGCGAATGCCGCGATGAAGCCAGTGGCGGCAATAATAATGCCGTTGCTGTTAGGCTGCTGAGTAAGAAGTTGGAAAGTAGCGCCCACTGCTTTTAATTGGAGCGCGATATAAGGAATAGTGGCAAGGAGCGCGATAAGCGTAACTACCAAAGCTACGGTTTGGCGCTTTCCATAGCGCGACGCGATGAAGTCGGAAATGGTAGTGATGTGTTGCTTCTTGCTGACGAGGGTTAACTTGTAAATAAACTTATAACCCAAGACGTAAACGAGAATAGGCCCAAGCATGATTGGCAGGTAAATCCAGGTGTCTCTACTTGCTTGGCCTACCATGCCGAAAAAAGTCCATGCGGTACAATAAATAGCGAGGGCCAGCGAATATATAGCGGGATGTGACGTTAGTGCTCTAGCGGTGGGCGAGTTCTTTTCACCCCAACTCGCCAGTGAAAACAGCAAGAAGAGGTACAGTACTGCAAGTGTTACCCAACCAAAAACCATAACGTTCCTTTTAACTTAGTTTTAACAATGCTGTCGCTATTATAATCATTTCGACCATGGTCTACCTACGACCATGGTCTCATTTTGAAATTTTAAAGGCAGGTCTAGAGTAATGCGCGAGCTCCTAAATGCTTGACTTTGCTGCCTGTGATTGTCTTTCCTCAATCACGTAACACGCAGCAATAACGTTAACAAAGCCGGGCGTTAGGAATATGTAAAATCATAACAATCAATTAACCTGACATGAGGGTGAAACAATGGCATTTAGAAACGAAGAGGACAAAAAAGCGTATTGGAGGGAGAATCTCGCTCTTCTCGCCAAGCTTTTAGTCGTTTGGTTTATCGTATCATTCGGTGCCGGCATTATTTTTGTCGATATCTTAAATGAAATCCAATTTTTTGGCTTTAAATTAGGCTTCTGGTTTGCGCAGCAGGGCGCAATTTACGTATTTGTTGCATTGATCTTTGTCTACATGGCGAAGATGAACGCCATGGACAAACGCTACGGCGTAGATGAGGAGTAAATCATGGACGTTCAAACTTTAACGTTTATTATCGTCGGCGCATCGTTTGCGCTTTATATCGCTATCGCTATTTGGGCTCGCGCAGGCTCAACTAACGATTTTTACGTTGCAGGTGGCGGCGTACCTCCCGTTATGAATGGGATGGCAACGGCAGCAGATTGGATGTCGGCAGCCTCGTTCATTTCAATGGCGGGTCTTATCTCATTCATGGGGTATGACGGTGCAGTATATCTAATGGGGTGGACAGGTGGTTATGTTCTACTTGCGCTTTGTTTAGCTCCCTATTTACGTAAATTTGGCAAATTCACGGTACCTGACTTCATTGGGGATCGTTATTACTCACAAACCGCGCGTACGGTTGCTGTATTTTGTGCAATCTTCGTTTGCTTTACATACGTTGCAGGTCAAATGCGTGGCGTAGGTGTGGTATTCAGCCGCTTCTTAGAGGTTGATATTGTGTCTGGCGTGGTTATCGGTATGGTTATCGTGTTCTTCTACACGGTACTTGGCGGTATGAAAGGCATTACTTACACGCAAGTTGCACAGTATTGTGTAATGATTTTCGCCTACATTGTACCAGCGGTATTTATCTCTATGATGGTAACAGGACATATCCTGCCGCAAACCGGCTTTGGTGCAACCTTAGCAGACGGTTCGGGGGTGCATATGCTGCAGAAACTCGATAATTTGTCTGTCGAGTTAGGCTTTAACGAATACACCTCAGGAACAAAAAGTACCATTGATGTATTCTTTATCACCTTTGCGTTAATGGTAGGTACAGCGGGTCTTCCACACGTAATCGTTCGCTTCTTCACTGTGCCTAAAGTTCACGATGCGCGTAAATCTGCAGGCTATGCACTAGCGTTTATCGCAATTCTATATACCACAGCACCGTCACTAGCAGCGTTTGCCCGTGTGAATATGATCGAAACCATTAATGGACCTGAAATGACGGGAACTAGCTATGAAGAAGCGCCGTCGTGGATTAAAAACTGGGAACAAACTGGCCTTATCTCATATGAAGATAAGAACGGTGATGGCAAGATGTTCTATTCGGGTGACGAGCGCAACGAAATGAAAGTTGACCGCGATATCATGGTATTGGCTAACCCTGAAATTGCGAACTTACCTGCGTGGGTTATTGCACTCGTTGCAGCGGGTGGTGTGGCAGCAGCACTGTCAACGTCCGCAGGCTTGCTGCTGGTTATTTCAACCTCTGTTTCCCATGATTTACTGAAACGAAACTTTATGCCAAACATTACCGATAAAGCCGAGCTCATGTATGCGCGACTTGCTGCTGGGGTGGCCATTGTCATAGCAGGTTACTTCGGTATCAATCCGCCAGGCTTTGTTGCACAGGTGGTGGCATTTGCCTTCGGCTTAGCGGCGTCGAGTTTCTTCCCGGCAATTATTATGGGTATCTTCAGCAAGCGCATGAACGATAAAGGTGCTATTGCTGGTATGATTTCAGGTATTGCCTTCACTGCGGCTTACATTATTTACTTCAAATTTGTAAACCCAGCGGCCAATACGCCTGACAACTGGTGGTTTGGTATTTCTCCTGAAGGTATTGGTACCTTAGGTATGATGGTGAACTTCATTGTGGCTTTCCTTGTGTTCAAAGCAACAGATGAAGCGCCAGAAGAAATCCAAGAACTGGTTGAAAGCATTCGTTATCCTAAAGGAGCGGGTGAAGCATCAGCGCACTAAACTAATGTTGCCTTAAGATAGGCTTTAGCAAAATAAAACCAATCTACTGGCGAAAGTGAGTAGGTTGGTTTTTTCTTTTTGTGAACTGGACATTTCCTATGACTGCGATGGCTAAACAAGTTGAAGACTTTCTCAACACATCAGCACCTTTTGACGTGCTGGATAAAGAGCAAAAGCTTGAGCTAGTAAAACATACTGAATTGATTTACCTGACAGCGGATAATGTGGGCGACCTGCAAAAGGGCAAATCGTCACTTTTTCTTATTCAAAATGGACAGTTTTCTGTCCAAGATTCAGATGCCCCTTTACGCCATTTAAGTGAGGGCGACTACTTCGGCTACACCAATATAATGGAAAAACGTAATTTTTCATTAAGCATCAGTGTAGACAGTCCAGGTCTGGTTTACTGTTTTGAAGCGTCTGCTGTTACCCCGTTATTTGAACTGCCAGCAATTCGAAATTTTTTTGATGGGCTGCGCAATAATGCCCTTCAAAACCATGCTATTTCCGATAGTAACTCCATGTGGCTTTATAAAGGGCTTGAGGATGTTATTAATAAGTCTCCCGTGTCGGTGGACGTAGAAACGTCAATAACAGTGGCGGCGCAGATCATGACGAATCAAAAGGTATCGTCATTACTGGTTACACGAGAAGATAAGCTTATTGGCATTATCACCGACCGAGACTTACGTTCAAGAGTGGTTGCCGCCTCTCTCGATATTCATCTTCCAGTCAGCCATATAATGACGCCTAATCCTGCACAGATAATGGGAAATAGAACGCTATTTGATGCCTTGGCGCTTATGACCGAAAGGAACATCCATCACCTACCCGTTATCGACCAGCAAACGCTTGTGCCATTGGGTATGGTGACAGCCAGCGATATCATTCGTCATCAGCGTGGTAACGTTCTTTTTATAATTGGAGAGCTAAGCAAAGCGGAGAACCTTTACGAATTAACACGGCTATCCTGGCAGTTGCCGCATTATTTCTCTGCTCATGCGAAAAAAGCAGGGGACTATGACATTGCTGGCAAAATTTTATCTCAAGCTACCGATATTATGACAAGAAAGCTTATTGGCTTTTTCCAACAGGCTAACGGGAAAGCCCCCATGATGTTTGCGTGGCTTGTTTATGGATCACAGGCAAGAGAAGATCAGACGATGGGTTCGGATCAAGACAATGGACTGCTTCTTGCTGAGCGGCCAAGCGAAGCGCAAGCAGAATATTTCGCAAAAATGGCTGATTATGTGTGTAACGGTTTGGCCAAATGCGGCATTAAACTGTGCGATGGTAATATTATGGCGAGCAATTCTAAACTTAGACTCTCGCTTGAAGACGCCATTGAAGAAGCTAAGCGATGGGTAAAAGCACCAACTAAAGATGCGATTATGCACTTTAATATTTTTCTTGATGTTCGCTGCGCAGCCGGGGATATAAGTTTATTTAAGCAGTTGCAGCGTCAAAGAGCCCCCTTGATGAAGCAAAATATGTTCTTAGCAGCGCTTACGAGAAATAGTAACGAAATATCGGTTCCGCTTTCCATGTTTCAAAAGTTCATTTATGAAAAAGGCCGTAGAGAGAAGGACGTTATCGACCTTAAAACCCGAGCCGTGGCCTTAATTAACAATATCGCCCGCATATACGCGCTAGCTGATGGTGTGACGTTGCCTAACACACTTGCCCGGTTAGACGCGCTATCGGAAAATTCACAGCTCTCAAAAAGAGATGCGACTAACCTACGTGATATTTGGCTGTTCTTAAATCGTTTGCGTTGGCGTCATCAGTTGGAAAATAAAGTAACGGACAATCGTGTGTCGGTTTCAAGTTTATCATCGATAGAAAAGCATCAGCTAAAAGCCGCATTCAAGGCTATAGAACGAACCAATCAAGCAATGGTTATGAAGTTCTCTGGCGGCGTAAGTTAACCCCATGATAACGCGAATAATCGAAGCCTGTGCATCGGTACTGTTTGGGAAGCGTCAATTCAGAAAGTCATTACGTGATAAAACGTTGGGCGACACCCCTTTGGCGTCTGTTGATTTAGAGCTCACATCGTTAGACCCTGTGACAACTCAAATTACATCGATTGGCTATGTAAGTGGTTCAGCTGGAAAAATTACGCTTTCCTCCAGTGGCTATCACGTTATTAATACGTCAGCAGACTTAGGACAAAGCCCTGTAATACACGGATTGACCTTAGATATTTTGCAACAAGGCGAAGGCTTAGCAGACGCCATCAATTCATTGCTACCACTACTGAAGACACATGTTCTAATTTTTCACAATGCGCGATTAGATTTGATGGCGCTTGATAGTGCCTTCAAACGGTGTGGATTACCGCAGATGGAAGTGCTCTATGTTGATACGCTTCAGCTCGCACTTTATCAGTTAAACAAACAACATCAGGTGCTACCGAGTAATAGTGCAACGCTAACGGTTTGTAGGCAACGGTTAGACTTACCCGCGTTTCCTGAACACAACGCACTAGATGATGCGTTAGCGACAATGCAGTTGTTTTACGCCCAGCTAAATGAATTGGGAATTACTTTGGAGAATTCACTCGAGTCTTTGGCTCACACGAATGCTGTTGGCCGTTTTAAGCTGGGAGTACCGCATTAGCGTCTAAAGCAAGGCAATGCTAATTATAGTGCCTAGGCCTTAAGTTTTGTGGGGTGACTCGGTGCATTTATTTTGCCAGCGCTTACCGCTGTCGGCGCCACGAGTTGATTCCGTCCAGAGGTTTTAGCCACATACAGATTTTTGTCTGCTTCTAACATGACGTAGTCGATAGTTTTATTGTCATCAGCATGCTTGACGGCTAAGCCTGCACTTAGCGTAACGCGCTCATACTCAGATGCCGCATGAGGAATATTCAGGTCATAAACCGTTCGCAATAAGCGCTCAGTGACGGCCTTCGCACCGTCTACATCGGTGTTAGGCAGAATAACCAAAAACTCTTCACCGCCAATTCTTACTAATTTGTCCATAGGTCGAAGTAGGGCGTCGTTGATCGTTTTACTGACCTTCCACAAACAGCTATCGCCATCTATATGACCATACATATCATTAAACAGTTTAAAGTGGTCAACATCAAAAATAACCAAGGAGAGAGGAGTAACATTACGCAATCCATCTCTCACTAAACGGGGTAAATAGTCGTCTAAATAGTGACGATTGTAGGCACCTGTTAACTTATCTACATAGATAAGCTTTTCGAGCAAATCGTTTCTAAGCTTGTGATTGATGTGTGATTTTACACGATTGCGTAGGGTACAAGCGTTTACCGGCTTCACCACAAAGTCAACGCAGCCAGATTCCCAACATCTCGACTCTTCTTCATCACTTGACGAAGAGGTCACGAAAATAATAGGAATGTGAGCACACAACGGCTTTTTTCTTAACAATGCGGTGGTCTGATGCCCGTCTATTTCGGGCATTGAAACATCCATGAGGATTAGGTCAGGCGTATGGTACTTGCAATATTCAATTGCTTCTTTACCTGAGCCCACAGAGGCGCAGGCGACTGTGTCTTCAAGTAAAGTTTCCAGAACAAGTCTGCTGCTGGCTTGGTCGTCGACAATCAGTACTTTGCAATCTGCTAAAGTTCGGTCGCCAACTTGTTCAATATACACAAGTACTCCTAAACACAAAGGTGAGTGTTCAGGTTCAAGAGTACGCCTAATTTTAGAAAATGTGGATTAACCAAAAGTTTAATATTTAACCATTTGGTTCAATTTCACTCTTATCTTCTTACTTTATATCGTTTCTAGGAAAACAAATTAAACACTGCAAGACCAAATACGCCGAAGGTACACAGCGTGCCTATCATATAAAAATAGCTTCTTGGGCTTGGATTTTTTTCTGTAGCGATTGCGTAATACAGTCCCATATGAATGATGCGACTTAGCGCGTAAATCCAAACAAGTGCTGCAAGTATGCTGGTTGATGCGCCAAGAAAAATGCAAAGAAGAGCTGGGAGCGTAAACTGATGAATATTTTCGAGCGAATTGTGAAATGTTCTGTGGCTTCTGAATACGAAACTATCATGACTCAATTCCTCGCTGACTTTCCCTGGAATATAGCGAGACTGTTTTCTGTGAGCGATAGCGGCAACGATGTTTTGCACGAAAACGGTAAAGCTTATAAGCAAAAGGCCCGCAATACTATATGTGTAGACTGTGAACACGTGAACTCCTTTCTTTATTCCTTGAATGGATTCAGACGACTGGTTAGATGACAACGAAGGCCTGTTTAAACATGCGTATGTTAAACATGCCCGTGACCAACTAACCGTTTAATGTTTCTACGCCGAGACTTGTTGAAGAGATCGAAGCACATCCATAAATCGATGAACGAAAGCACTAATTTTTAGTGCTTTCGTTTTCAGCGCTTTTCTTTGCAAGAGGGATTACAGCGCCGCTTTAACATCGTTTGGAAGCAACACGGTATCGATCACGTGAATAACACCGTTACTCGTCATGATGTCGGCTTTGATCACATTTGCGTCGTTTATCATAACCTTATTCATATCAGTTGAGACCATTACCTTGCTTCCTTCGACGGTAGTGGCATCAGATAGCCCAGCTACATCTTTTGCTGTGACTTTACCCGTTACTACGTGATAAGTGAGAATTTTAACAAGGGTTTGCTTATTCTCAGGTTTCAATAGCATTTCAATGGTGCCTGCCGGGAGTGCAGTAAAAGCTTCATCGGTGGGAGCGAAAACAGTGAATGGCCCGTCTCCCTTTAGTGTAGTGACCAAGTCTGCAGACTTAACTGCGGTGACAAGTGTTGAGAACATGTCGTTGCTTGCTGCGGTGTCGACAATATCTTTATGTCCATCCTTGGCATGATGGCCAGCAACCGCTGAGGCACTCAATACAACTAAGAAGAACGCACTAATTAACTTTTTCATATTCTTTCCTTTTACCTATTAAATTACGTTAAGTGAAATTCAACATCCTTCGTTTCGCCAACTACTGACCTACGCCACTGAAAGCTACTGAATTGAGAATTGTTACGGCACTTCATGGAAATTTGATGATTAACTTTGTGTAATGCCAAGTCGCAATTTATGAGCACCTAAGGAAGCGAGAAAAATTATGCGTTGAACGAGCTTTAAAGTGAGATGTAAATAAAATGTAAATTAAAGGTGCGCTGCTATACTTAATCTATCGAGTAAATAAGAAAGGTGCCTATTATGAATGCTCGACTCGCTGTTCCTTTGTTGTTATGCATAGTGCTTGCCGCTTGCCAATCTACTGATAATCAGCATGTAAAAGCTGCGCCCACTTTGTTAAACGACAGTCTCTTTCCTTCCTATACGTTATTTCCCGTAGAGTCTTCAGATGAAATTTTTTACTTAGACGAAGACGCACAGTTTTTTGCTGAGCAAGCAGTCTATGAAAAAAGCGCGCTGCAAAAAAATGTAAAAGGGTTAGTGAAGGCCATATTTGACCATTCTGATCAGGGAATGCTTTACAGAAACGGCGCTAACACCACAGCAAATACTACGTTCAATAATAGAGCCGCGAATTGTTTGTCTCTTTCCATTATGACGTATGCGTTAGCGAAACATGTAGGGCTACAAGCCACGTTCTACGAAGTAGAAATCCCTGAATACTGGACTCGTCGAGAAGGGTACAGTTTACTAAATGGTCATATCAACTTACGAGTTCAACTTCCAGAAGATCCCAATGTCGTCTCTATTGGAGGAAGTTTTGCGGACGTGGATTTCGACCCCCAAACCCTCAGAAGTTACTTTCCTAGAATCGCTGTGTCAGAGGAAAAAGTTATAGCGATGTTCTACAACAATAACGGAGCTGATGCGCTTGTTGCCAACAGTTATACCAAGGCCTATAGCTATTTTAGGGCTGCTGCTACCATCGCACCGGAACTGGCCCAAAGTTGGGTCAATCTTGGAGTACTTTATCGAATGGCCGATGCATACGAACAAGCAGAGGCGGCCTACAAGCATGCTTTATCTTTGAATAGTGAAAACCTCACAGCATGGGAAAATTTATCGATACTTTACCGTTATCAAGATAGGTTTGAAGAGGCGAAAACAATCAACCAAATGGTGGATACTAAACGCCAAAGCAATCCCTTTTACCACTATATATTGGGTGAACAAGCTTTCGATAATGAAGAGTACGAGGCAGCGATATCATATTATTTAAAGGGACTAAAACTTGATAATACCCGTCATGAAATTCTGTTTGGATTAGCGAAAACGTATTTTGAAAGCGGAGACATAACCAACGCTGAGCAATACTTGTCTCGCGCTATCAAGCATGCAAACAACAGGCAAGACAAGTCTCGTTATCAGTCCAAATTATCAGCTTTAGCGAATAATCAATGAAGTGGGTGTTGAGAAGGTAGGCGGTATAATTTAGGCAAAAAAAAGCCGCAGACTAGCTGCGGCAAAAGAATAACACTACAAAAGGAACTTAATTTATATAACGCCCAGCTCACGAAGGCGCTCTTGCAGGTATGACCCTGCGGTATGACGTTCTGAAAGAACAACATCCGGTCTAGGGTGTAAAAATAATGGCAGTGAAATACGAGATTTCGTCATGTCAGCACCATCTGGGTTTACAACCCTATGCGTAGTTGATGGGAAGTATCCGCCAGACGCTTCTTGAAGCATGTCGCCAATATTCACAATCAAGTTCCCGAAATCACAAGGAACTTCAATCCAACTACCGTCTTTAGCTTGTACTTGCAATCCAGGCTCGTTGGCTGCAGGCAAGATAGTAATCAAATTAATATCTTCGTGAGCAGCTGCGCGAATTGCGTCTACTTCTTCATCACCTTTTAGTGGCGGGTAGTGCAGTATACGTAGCAAGGTCTGATCAGAATCTTTGATCATGTCACCTAGCGGTTGACTGTACTTATCGCTCACCTCTGAAGGAGAATGTTTTTCTATCCAACCCAATAGCTCTTTCGCTAGTGTGTTTGCTTCCCCATAGTATTGGGAAATCTGCGGGTGTAGTGCTTCTGGACACTGACCCCACGGATAGAAATGGTAATACTCTTTAATGTCTTTTTTCGTAAAGCCTTTGGCTACCTCAGATACGCTCTGAGGGAAAAATCCGTCTTGTTTACCCTTGTTGTACAGGTAATCGTTCTTCTCTTCACTGTCGAAGAAGCCCTGCCAATTGTCGTAAATACCTTGAACTAA
Organism: Alteromonas sp. G4i13; assembly: GCF_054960505.1. Taxonomy (NCBI): domain Bacteria; kingdom Pseudomonadati; phylum Pseudomonadota; class Gammaproteobacteria; order Alteromonadales; family Alteromonadaceae; genus Alteromonas; species Alteromonas sp. G4i13. The sequence goes on from NZ_JBHNYX010000020.1 coordinate 27,322, forward strand.
TGACTGTTGGATAGGGTGATTTTTTAAAACACCGAACCCTGTCTCGCGAAGTGACTTCACGAATTCTTCTTGTGCGTTTTCCGCTTGGTAATCAACAGCAACTAATTGCATAACTTTATCCCGTATATTTTGACTGCGGCATTATAAAGGTAGACGGGCTACAGAAAAAAGTCGCAGAAATTGACATAAATCAACCCCGCGAGGAATTTGCGCGTAATTTACAGAAACCTGACCAGTTAGTCTAGTAAAATCTTGACCAACTGGTCCAAATTAATGAAATTTAACCAAGAGAGAGGTAAAAGCCCGCTAGCGCGGCACTCATTAAGTTAGATAACGTTGCAGCAATAACAGCTTTTAACCCCAGTCTCGCAATTTCTTTTCTGCGTGTTGGTGCCATGGCACCAATTCCACCCATCAAAATAGCGATAGAAGAGAAGTTTGCAAAACCACAAAGTGCAAAGGTGATAATGGCCTGAGATGCTTCAGATAGCTGTGATTGGTTCTCTAGGAAGTTTAGGTAGGCAACAAATTCGTTAACTACCATTTTCTGACCAATAAAGCTGCCTGCAAGTTGCGCCTCCTCCCATGGTACGCCGATTGCCCATGCAAGAGGTTGAAGCACATAACCCAGGATCCCTTCAAACGTCACGTTTTCATAGCCAAATAACCCTGCTGTCCAGCCAATAAGGCCGTTAAACATGGCTATAAGTGCTATGAAAGCGAGTAGCATTGCACCTACGTTTAACGCAAGTTGCATGCCTGATGCAGCGCCACTGGCGGCCGCATCAAATACATTGGCGTAGCCGGTATCTTCCGCATCTACGTCATGTAAATCTTCATTTGGCTTACTGGTTTCTGGCAACATGATTTTTGCCATAAGTAAGCCACCTGGCGCAGCCATAAAGCTGGCTGCTAGTAAATACTTAAGATCTACCCCCATGCCTGCGTAGCCCGCCATTACTGAACCAGCAATTGACGCCAAACCACCCACCATAATGGCAAATAGCTCAGAGCTCGTCATGTGCGGAATAAAAGGGCGAACCACAAGAGGCGCTTCTGTTTGGCCTACAAAAATGTTGGCAGCAGAAGACATGGATTCAGGTCGGCTAGTTCCCAGCGCTTTCTGTAAAAAGCCACCGATAACCTTGATGATCAAACCCATTACTTTGAGATGATAAAGAACGGCAATAAGCGCCGAGAAAAACACGATAACTGGAAGCACGTTAAAGGCAAAAATAAACGCGATCGACTTGTCGCCAATAGGACCGAACAAGAAATTAATGCCTTCTTGGCTATAAGCAATGATGTTGGCGACAAAACGCGTCGCGCTCAACAATACTTCTTTACCAGGTTCAGAATACAGGACAAACGCGCCAACGGATGCTTGAATAGCAAATGCGCCACCAACGGTGCGCCAATTTATATTGCGTTTCGCTGATGATAACGCGAAGGCAATACCCAGAAGGACTGCAATGCCCAGTAAACTCACCATAGTAATGTTCCCTTAAAGAAGCGCTTGCTGAATGTGTGATTTGATCACATCTAATGCAATTTGGTTTTTGCCACCTTGCGTCACTACTACGTCGGCAGTGAAGCGGCTAGGTTCGATAAATTGATGATACATAGGCTTAACAGTTTCTTCGTACTGTTTTGCCACAGATTCAATACTACGACCGCGTTCTTTTAGGTCGCGCATCATTCTGCGCATCAAACAAATATCAAGAGGAGTATCAATGAAGATCTTCACGTCGTACAAAGGAAGTAGATCAGTACGAGCAAGTAGCATGATACCTTCAAGAATAATGACTGGCGCAGGATTTAGACGCTCAGTTTCAGGCAAACGTGTATGCGTTTTGTAGCAGTAATGTGGATAGTCAATAGGCTGACCATCGCGCAATGCTTGCAAGTGTGCTTTTAAAAGCTCATGTTCAAAGGCATTCGGGTGATCATAGTTGTTCTTCTCACGTTGCTCCATGGGAAGATGATCTTGCGCACGGTAATAGTGATCCTCGCGCAGCACTTGAACAGGGCGGCCTTGAGCACTGAAGCCGTTAAACAAATTTTTTGTAAAAAGAGACTTCCCAGAGCCAGAAGCTCCAGAAATGGCAATAATAAGTGGCGATTGCATAGTACTATAAAGCTGATTTTGTTGGTGCAAAGATACGCGTTTAGGCCTCGCGAATCAATGTTATATTCACAAGTTCTCGGTTTTTGGATCGGTCTTTGCTAGAACTTTACCGTATTTTCAAGGTATTGAAGGGCGTTTAGTCAGCTTGCAAAAAATACCAAAAAGTTCTCCAAGTGGTCAGTTTTTATTTGAACAAGTCAAAATATCGCTAGTTACCAATTATCTCTATATCGTCGTCTTTAATACTCGGTAATGCATACGAATGCTGCTTCGAGCGAGAGCCCTCACCTTGTGCTCTGGGCGGGTAGTAGGTTTCTTTTTCATCAACATAACCAGAGAATACATCATCGAGTGCAGCGCGTATTTCGCTGAGGGTTTTATCTAAATTTGCATTGAAATCTGGGCGTTTTCGCTTGGTATGGCCCAATTCGATTAATCGACCAAAACACTTGTTGGCCAGAGCCAGTAGTTCAGTCGGAACGTCTTTATGTGGCTGTAGAGGCTGATCGGGGTGCTCTATACAATATTTTACTAGAGCCGTGTAAAAGCACAGTGGTTTATTCTGCAACGTGATGGCTTTGTCATCGATTCCGTTAGAAATCGTTTTATCTTTTAAGTTGATTACGAGTTTTGGGGAAGGAGGGATAACTTCTTCTAAGGTTGCGCGTTTCCTTTTGGTTTTACTCGAAACAGCAAAAAATGGTGTAACGAGTAATGATGCGATAAGCGCAGTCCAACTAAAAGCAAAAGTACTGGTGACGGCTTTACTTCGCATCTCTACCTTAATGACTTGTTCAGCGTTGACGAAATTTGCCGTAAAAGACAAAGGGTAACCCGTAAAGTCTTCATTGCTCGTCACAATATCTTGGATTCCTCTGACTAGAACGGGGTAGTTTTCGTCCTTAAGCGTGCCGTTTAGTTTTCCAAGATAACGGTAAATGGCGAACTGATTTACAGGCGTGTTAAGGGTGTTGTTTCCAACGTCTAAAAACGCGCTGTCTAGGCTTACCCTTCGCTCTACCTTATCAAGTGCACGGTGAAGAGAAGTATGGTGTGAAAAGTATTGTGCAGTCAAAGCGATGCATTGGAAACATGCTAACAAGACAAGACCATTAAAGATGATAAAGGCTTTGGGCTTAAAATATATTCTCTTACTACCCATTAGTTACACCCTTCCTCTAATGTAATAGTTTTGTAATAAGGTCTAGGATGAGACATTGCAACTTCATGAATTACCGACTGTATAGCGCAAAATAAGTCTGTGTTTTGCGTCTGCATTTTCAAATACCATTGCATTCCACTTACACTTTCCTGCAGCGGCGTTGCATAGTTTCTTGAGAAGTTGTCTTTGTCTTCTTCTGCCCAATATGAGGAGATAATATCAATATCACCCGCGAGCAAAGCTCGTCGCAGTTCTTGGTGAGAACTGAAGTAAACAATATCTAAATTGGAGTCACTGAGTCCGAGGTTCTGCAAAACAGTTTTGGGAACAATATGACCAGAACGGCTGCTCGGATAATCGAGCAATCCTATCTTTTTACCTAGCAAGTACTCTTTAGATAGTAGAGGTCGTTCTCTTAGCGCGATAAAAAAAGCTGAGTAGTCAGGATGCGATGCTACTTTGGTTAATCCATAAATTTGGTCAGCCCCGAACGCATCTACGACATTACTTTTCACCAGCGCTAAATCAACAACGCCATGATTAATGTATCGAAAGGTATCGTAATCACTTTGGCCTATTGTAACTTTAACTTCACCGTATTGGCGCTTAATCGTTTTATCATTGCATAGGCGCTCGCTTGCCATTTCAGCAATTCTACCGTCAGTAACATACACAGAAAAGACGTCGCTATTGCCCTGTAAATCAGTTTTGCAGGTCAAATATTGACCGGTTTGTGGGGCGATGTCACTATACTCATCGGAATTTTGAAAATAGTTTATCGAACCGCACACAAGTGCAGCTAAGATAAAAATTATCCACTTTCCGGTAGCAACAATTCTGAAATTCGTCAAAAAAACGACCAAATGAATTAACGATTTATATAGTGATTTCATCAGTTAAGGTTATTTATTGCAATAGGTAAATTTATTTTATTGTGTTAACTCATTGAAAAATTACGTATTTTTATAAGTAAACCTGATTTTTATTAAACGCTGTTTATTAGTAGCATATCTGCCAAGAATAGAATCAGCTATTCGTCGCAGATTGACAATAATAATAACAAGTAAATTAACCTGACCATGTGGTCAAGTATTATTTTGCAAACTCAATAGCCTCGGGCGATTGCTGTTAAATAAAAATATAAAATTGTAATAAATTTGACACGAACCTTTACGACAATTTGTCGGGTTCAGTGAAAGTCATAGGTTTTATGTAGTACTTTTTGCACTACACTAGGCCGAGTAAAAAAGAATTTTAAACAAAAGGGAAACACACACATGAACTTCAAAGCAAAGCTAAGTCGCGTAGCGATCGCTGTTGCTGTTGCTGCAGGTTTGGCTGGTACAGCCACGGCACAGACAACAACGTCGTCTATTCGAGGCAATGTTGTCACTGAAGCTGGCTCAGACCTTTCTGGCGCGACAGTCACAATTAAACACGAACCAACAGGTACTTCCTCGGTCGCGACCACAAATGAAAACGGCACTTTTTCTTCGCGCGGTCTTCGCGTGGGTGGCCCTTATACTATCACTATTTCAGGTGATGGTTTCGTTCCTGCGAAAGTAGAAAACGTTTATCTTTCTCTAGACCAAGCGTTGGATCTTCCAATTCAACTTGAGTCGTCTCGTAGCACTGAAGTTATTACTGTAACTGGTAGTACTGCAGGCACTGGGTATACTAATGAAGCTCTTAGCACAAGTCTAGGTCTTCAAGCGCTTCAGCAAGTAGTATCGATTGACCGTGATATTACAGATGCGGCTCAACTTGACCCTTTTGCATCAGTAAACGTTCAAAGCGGTGGTTCAAAAGAGCTTAGCATTGCGGGTGCGAATAATAAGTTCAATTCTTTGACAGTGGATGGTGTAGCATTAAACGACCGTTTCGGCCTTAACGCTAACGGTTACCCTACTCAGCGCTCTCCAATTTCTTATGATGCAATTGAATCTTTGTCAATCCAGACCGCGCCGTTTGACGTTGAGTATAACGGGTTTACCGGTGGTACAATCAACGCTGTAACCAAATCAGGCACGAACGAATTCCACGGCTCAGTTGGTTACTATTACACTGACGATTCATTCGCTGGCGATAACAATGGTGATGAAGAATTCAATCTTGATTTCGAAGAAGAAACGTTTGTTGCCACTTTAGGTGGTCCGTTAATAAAAGATAAGCTCTTTTTCTTTGTAGCTTACGATAAATTTGAATCTGTAGCACCGCTTAATCGTGGGCCTGCTGGGTCAGGCGCCGTTAATGAAGTTCCAAATATCACGCTAGATGATGTTGCCCAAGTTTCTCAAATCGTTTCTGACGTTTGGGGCTTTGACATAGGCAACTTCCAGAAAGACGATGTACAAGACGAGAAAGTTCTTGCAAATATCGATTGGAATATCAACGATGATCACCGCGCTAAGTTTACTTATATGCTTACCGACGGTAACTCAATCAATGAGCAAAATGGTAACAACTTCCTAGCGCAAGACGAAGTACTTGGCGCATCTTCTGCGTGGTATGACCGCTCAGAAAAGGTTGAAAGTTTCATTGCACACGTCTTCTCTGACTGGACTTCAGACTTCTCTACACAGTTCAAAGTAGCAAAAACAACGCAAGCTACAGGCCAAGAGTCGCTAAATGGTTCTGAGTTCCCTAACTTTGCCGTTTTCCTACGTGAAGTCGATGGCGATGAAAATTACTTGACGATTGGTCCAGACCGCTTCCGTCACGGTAACTCTCTTGATCAGGACTTCTTCCAAGTTAAACTAGTTGGTATTTACACAACTGGCGACCATATCATGAAGTTTGGTTATGAGCGTGAAGAAGTTGACGTAAATAACCTATTTGCACAAAACTCTGAAGGTTCATACCTATTTAACAGCCTAGAAGACCTTGCAAATGCTGAAGCTTCTGCGCTGCTTTACAATAATGCTATTACAAACGATGAGAACGACCTTCGTGCGATCTGGGGTTACAACTACAACTCACTTTACTTCCAAGATTCTTGGGAAGCGACAGCTGAGTTAACTATTGACGCTGGTATCCGTTATGACTGGTATGAAGCTGAAGGCTCTATCCGCGAGAACCAAAACTTTGTAGACCGCTACGGCTATTCAAACACCAATGATGTTGATGGGCTGGATGTAATTCTTCCTCGTGTGTCATTCCAGTGGTATGCGTCTGATTATACAACTGTACGTGGTGGTATTGGTCGCTTCTCTGGTGGGGCGCCAAGCGTTTGGGTATCAAACAGCTACTCAAATGACGGCGTAATTTCTGACAATTATCAAGACTTTGGTTCTGGTCAGACATACCAAGTTCCTACTACACCAGATGCTGCTACAGGCCAGTACATTCCACAGAACATTCTTGACCAGCTTGCTAACATTGACCCAGATGGCGATGTGAACGCGCTGGCAGATGACTTTGATATACCTACAACTTGGAAAGTAAGCTTAGGTGTTGCGCACGAGCCAGAGATGGAAGAACTAGAAGGTTGGTTGTTCTCTGCTGATGTGCTTTACAACAAGCTTGAAAATGCTACTTACTGGTATGATCAACGCTGCGAAAACCCAGTTAGTACAGCGCCTGATGGTCGTGGTGTTTATGACTGTAGCGAAGGTCCAGAAGCTATCGTAACAAGCTCAATTGATGAAGGTGATTCAATATTATACGCCTTGTCTGCTTCAAAAGCTTGGGATACCTCTTATGGCTCATTCGACTTCTTTACAAGTTATACTTATGCTGACGTAGAAGATATCGGCTATGGTACATCTTCAACTGCGACATCTAACTACTCCGACTTTGCTGCTTATGATCGTCAACAACCACAAGCTGGCACGTCTAACTTCCAGACCGAGCACCTTTGGAAAATGCGCTTCAATTGGAAGAAAGAGTTAATTGACGGCTATGAAACGACTGTTTCAATCTTTGCCGAGCGTCGCTCTGGCCAGCCTTATAGCTACACATTCGATGAAAACAACGCATGTGTGCTAGATGTTGGTGGTGGTCGTTGTGCGCGTGAAAGCCGTAACGATGATGCAGGACACCTGCTTTACGTTCCAGATGGCATCAATGATCCATTGTTTGCAGCAACTTCATTTGGTGGTGACCTAGCAGCTCAGCAAGAGTTCATCGACTATATTAATAGTTCAGAGCTAGCTCAGTACAAGGGTGGAATTGCTGAACGTAATGGCGACAACTCTCGCTGGTCAACAATCATTGATGTGCGTATTCAACAAGAACTACCAGCGCTTTACCCTGAGCATAAGTTGACGGTTTTCTTTGATATAGAAAACTTCGGTAACCTACTGAATGACGATTGGGGCCGCATCGAGCGTACTCGCTATGAATATGAGCGTGCTGTAGTTTCTGCAAATATCGTAGATGGTCAATATGAATATTTTGACTTGAACAGTGATTCACGTATTAAAAACCTAGAAGTGCTTGACCAATCAGTATGGCAAGTTCAGTTCGGTATTAAATACGACTTCTAATTACTTAGTTTAAAAAAGTTGTAGTGTTAGGTGCCACTCTCCTTAACAGGAAGTGGCACTTTTTTATGTCTGCGATTTATCTCACACACCTGTTACTTACCGCGCATAGCCTTTGCTTATGATCTAAGTCCCTCCACTACACGAATTAACTGACGAGAAAATTTTTTAAATGCTCGCAAGGAGGGCTTATGACAAAACGTATGCTAATGGTAATGACGTCTCATGAAATAATGGGTGATACGGGTAAGAAAACAGGCATGTGGTTAGAAGAGTTCGCAGCGCCATATTACGCATTTAAAGATCAAGACTATACGATTACCCTTGCGTCGCCAATGGGAGGCCAAGTACCTATCGACCCAAATAGCCTTGCAGATGATGCGATGACAGACGACGCAATAAGATATACAAAAGATGAACTGGCGCGAAGTGCAATGGCGTCGACCATACCGCTTGAAGATGTGCGTGCTGAAGAATTTGACGCCGTATTTTACCCGGGCGGTCACGGCCCTTTGTGGGACCTTTCTGACAACGCGCACTCGATTAAGTTAATCGAAGACACAATTGCAGCGAATAAGCCTGTTGGTGCAGTGTGCCACGCTCCAATCGTGCTTAAGGACGTTAAAACTCCAGATGGCAAGTACTTAGTTGATGGTAAACAGGTAACTGGATTTTCAAACAGCGAAGAAGCGGCAATGGAACTCACTGACGTAGTGCCTTACTTAGTTGAAGATGAGCTAGTCAAAAAGGGTGGAAAATATGAAAGTGCCGACGATTTCGCCGTAAAAGTGTGTACTGATGGCTTGTTGGTAACGGGACAGAATCCACCATCGTCACGCCCCGCAGCAGATGCGCTAATTAAGCTTTTATCTTAGGAAAGCTTCAGTTAATTACCGAGTCAGAAACCGCATCTTGTATGCGGTTTCTTATTTTTTGATTGTCAGCTTTTGGAGCCATGGCTAAACGTTTTCAAATAAATCTTCAACGCGTTGTCTTAATTCTTCAATTCTTGTCACGTCAGCAGGGGCAATAAAAATCGTGTCATCACCCGCAATCGTCCCTAATACGCCATCTTTTTTACTCAATGAATCAAGTAGACGAGCAATAAGCTGTGCAGCACCAGGGCTGGTTCTAATGATTACCATTACGTTGTTGTGAACGATATCCAGTACTAGCTGTTTAAGAGGGCTTTTAGCCGTAGGCATACCTAGCTCTGGAGGCAAGCAATACACCATGTCACCTCGGGCATTTCGCGTGCGTACCGCGCCGAATTTGCTTAGCATTCTAGAGATTTTAGACTGGCTGATATTGTCGAAGCCTTGTGCTTTTAATGCATCAACAATTTCACCCTGTGAACCGTAACTTTCTGCTTTAAGAATTTCTTTAAAAGCTTTGATGAGTAGCTCTTGTTTTGCGTTTGCCATTAGCGCTCTTTTCTTTTTTGAGGGTTATCGTTAGGAATTATATTTAGTATGCGTATATTGTGCCGTACAGGTAGACTTTGCGCAATTTCTTTGCATAATCATTCATGATAATGAATATCGAGATAAAATCGCCATAAATAACGTTAATAAGACGATCCGGTGATTGAGTTTTCCCCCGCGTTGCATTAGTGTGACGTTCCGTTTAAATACGTGAAGTAATCCCATAGGAGAAATGGTATGAAAGTAGCCGTGTTAGGTGCTGCCGGTGGTATTGGTCAGGCGCTGTCTTTGTTGTTGAAAACACAATTGCCAGCAGGTTCAGATTTAGCGCTTTACGACGTAGCGCCAGTTGTTCCTGGTGTTGCCGTTGATTTGAGCCACATCCCCACTGCGGTAAAAGTAACCGGTCACGGTAAAGATGACCTAGCTGATGCACTAACTGGAGCAGACGTTGTTCTAATTCCAGCGGGTATGCCTCGTAAGCCAGGTATGGATCGCTCTGATCTATTCAACATCAACGCCGGCATTGTTAAAAACCTAATCGAAGGTGTAGCTGATAACTGCCCGAACGCGTGTGTTGGTATCATCACTAACCCAGTTAACACTACTGTTGCTATTGCAGCTGAAACGCTTAAAGCAAAAGGCGTTTACGACAAGAATAAGCTTTTCGGTGTAACGACACTAGACGTTATCCGTGCTGAAACGTTTGTTGCTGAACTTAAAGGTGTAGACGTATCTTCTGTGCACGTACCGGTAATCGGTGGTCACTCTGGTACAACTATCCTTCCTCTACTTTCACAAGTTGAAGGCGTAGAGTTCACAGACGAAGAAGTTGCTAGCCTAACTACTCGTATCCAAAACGCGGGTACTGAAGTTGTTGAAGCTAAAGCGGGCGGCGGTTCTGCAACCCTATCAATGGGTCAAGCAGCGGCACGCTTCTGTCTATCTCTAGTTGCAGCAATGCAAGGTGAGAACGTTGTTGAGTACACTTATGTACAAACTGACGACAGCGACGACGCAGCATTCTTTGCACATCCAGTTCGCCTAGGCGCAAACGGTGTTGAAGAAATCTTGCCATACGGCGAGCTAAGCGCATTTGAAGAAAAAGCGAAAAACGACATGCTTGAAGGCCTACGTGGCGACATCAAGCTAGGCGTAGACTTCGTAAACGGCTAATTGGTGAGTGTCATTGGCAGGCCTTTGAACGTAGGCACGCCGTGAATACTTCCCTGTAGGCTTCGCCACCGCATCCCTGCGGTGGAGAGCCTACTTATCAAAGCCCCGCCAACTCCGAATATCTCAATAGCCTAATCACTGAAGTTTTTTTAGAAAAGAGCAGTCTGTTACGACCTTACGTATCCAGCCTTTTTTGTTGCGTCTTTGTAGGCTTTGTCGCGGCATCCTAGGCACAGAAGCGCCTATTTATTAAAGTACCGCCAATTAAGCATTTTACCCATAGCTAGCAATAAGTTTATTTCCTAATTGACTTACTGTGTCTGTAATGGCTCTATTCTAAACAACTTTATTGGGCCCATCGCGACTGGGTAGCCTTTGTGTAATGCGTATGTATAGCCGGAAATCATGTTGTCCGTAAGAACGAATAGGATAATCTTTGAAGCGAAAGTTGTGTGGGAAGCTTCAATTTCGATGACTCGAGCATCTATGCTTACATCGTCAGCAGTAAATGGTGATTGGACTTCCCTAAATGCGTCTTCCCCTTTTCTATAAACGCGCAGTGAGCCTCGTTCGCTTTCGTACAATTCGAGTAAAGCTAATTCGGGTCTATCTAAATACTGCATAACACCAATCCAAGTGCCAAAAGGATGATTAGCGATATGCTGCTTTGCATTAGATAGTATCTGCTTGCGGTTTTCTAAAAACTTTCTCGGCGTTGACTTTGCTTCCTGTTTAACGATTAGATAAGTCTGAGAAATATAACTTTCTTTGTCCTTATAGCTCGACTCTAATACGTTAAAAGCGTTATCTAAGTGAGGCGAAAGAGTAAGCGTGCGTGTAACATCACCTTCGATCGTTGTTTTAATTGTGCACCGGTTTTCTATGCAAGTGATGTCGTCATTGGTAAACGGTGTGCGACGCATTTTTTTGAAGCCTCCTGGGATGGCGATTTCAAAAAAGCTGTGTTCGCCACTTTCTTGTATTTGAAGCAACCTAAATGTCGTTTCATCTTGACTTATGCCTTCCCACAAACCCGGGGGTAATTCCATTGTGCTTGCGAAAGAGAGCTTATTAAACGAAAGCAAAAGCAAAGTAGAAAAGGTTAGTAGTAAAAATGTTCGCACTTTTTATTCCCTTAAAATGTATGGGGTACAAATTTTGTTACTAACTATATGCGTATTTTGTTGAGTCACAAATACATTCGTTATTTACTAGTGACTTGAAGCTCTTTTTGTTCGAATTAAACAAGGATGTGTTATGACTTTTTTTAAATGCGCTAGTTTACTTTCCATCACATTTTTTAGTTTATGCATTAACGCCAATACGGTTGCGGCAACAAGCAATACGGCGTCATTGGCAGACACTGCGTTTGCTCAGTTGCCTGAAGCATTAACGCTCAAAGGCGATGCACTTCCCTTTACCGATTACAAGGCATGGTTAGCACATGTGCAAAGTAATAATCAAAAAGTTGCGTTTGTGGATCGATGGCAAAAAGCGGTCAATCCTAAAAAGTTCAATGCACTCATGAAGGATACAAGTGCCCAGTGGATTGAATACGAGTCGGATGGATTGAAAATTTCAGGTGTTATGGTGTCGCCAAAGCATGTTGGTGACAAAAAACTCCCCGTGATTATTTATAATCGCGGTGGTAACCATAAACATAATGTAACGCGCATAGCCGTGGTTGAGCGTCTAATGCCGCTTGCGCAGCAGGGTTATATTGTCTTAGCGAGTAACTACCGCGGTGCTAAATTTAGCCAAGGTAAAGATGAATTTGGCGGCGATGATGTAAACGACGTTTTGCGACTGATTGAAATAGCCAAACAGTTACCTAATGTCGACTCTAACAAGATTGCCTTATATGGCGTGAGTCGTGGCGGCATGATGACATGGCAGGCGCTTCGAAAGAACACAAGTGACATTGCCAGCGCAGTGATTGTAGCAGGCCCGTCTGATTTGCATACAACTGTGGCGCGCCGTCCAGACATGCAGGCGCTGCTTAATAAACTTGTTCCGAATATGGAGCAAAACCAAACAAAAGCCCTTGATGAACGCTCAGCGGTAAAATGGATTGATGAGCTAAATCCTGATGTACCTATTTTGCTAGTGCACGGAAGCGCAGATATGCGCGTTGATGTTTCACATTCGCTTAAGGCGGCACAGCATCTAAAAGACAATAACCACTCGCATAAGCTGGTTGTTTACGAAAACGGCGATCATAGTTTAACTTTCTATCGCGATAAAGTGGAAAGCGAAATCAATAGTTGGTTAGCGGTGCACTTTCAATAACGCAATAAAAAAGCCCGCAACGAAATACGAAGCGGGCCTCTTTAATTTAAAGGGTTAGCGTACTTAACCTGTGTTACGCATACCAATGGCAATACCGGCAATAGTTACCATCATGGCGCGTTCTAGGCTGGTGTTCTGTGCATCGTCACCGGCTTTACGGATACGATCTAAAAGCTCAATTTGCAGGTAATGAAGTGGCTGAAGGTATCCTGCACGGATCTCCATCGACTCTTTACCCTGCGGGTCGTTCTTCATAATGTCGTCATCGCCTGTGATAGCCAAGAGTGACGAGATGCTTTCTTTAAGCTCGCTACGTAATGCTTCACCAAAGTGTTTAAGCTCTTTTGGTACCAAGCGCTCGTCATAAGCTTCGCTAATACGTGGGTCAGCTTTATGGAACACCATGTCTAGCATAGAAAGACGTGAACGGTAGAATGGCCATTCGCTGAACATCTCGTTAACCACTTTCTCATTCTCAGGGGTCTTCACGCTATCAATAGCACGCATAACGCCTAGCCAGCTTGGCAGTACCAAACGGGTTTGTGCCCAAGCAAATATCCATGGAATCGCACGTAGGCTCTCAATACCGCCTTGAGGCTTACGCTTCGCAGGTCGGCTACCTAGTGGGAGTTTGCCTAACTCTTGCTCTGGCGTTGCAACACGGAAGTAAGGTACGAACTCTTTATCGTGACGCACGGTTGCACGGTAGTTATCGCGACCTTGGGCTGCCATTGCAGTTATAAGCTCTCGCCACTCTTCTTTTGGTGCCGGAGGCGGGAATAACATGGCTTCAATTATAGCGCTAGCGTAAATACCCAAGCTGCGTTTAGCCAGCTTAGGCATACCGAATTTATAGCGAATAGTTTCGCCTTGTTCTGTTACGCGGAAACCGCCTTCTAGTGAGCCAGGAGGTTGTGAGTAAATAGCCGCGTGTGCTGGCAATCCACCGCGGCCAATTGTACCGCCACGTCCGTGGAATAGGGTCAGGCTTACGTCAAACTCATCAGCAATGGCAACCAATGCTTCTTGCGACTGATACTGTGCCCAGCCAGCAGCCAATGCACCAGCGTCTTTCGCTGAATCAGAGTAACCGATCATAACGAATTGACGGCCTTTAACGTAACCGCGATACCAGTCGATAGACAGAAGTTTGCGCATTACGTCAGGTGAGTTGTTCAAATCGTCTAGCGTTTCGAACAATGGTGCCACTGGCATAGGCCAATCTACACCACTTTCTTGAAGTAGAAGCTGTACGGCCATGACATCTGACGGCTCACTGGCCATAGAGATGATATAAATACCAAAGCCGTGCTTGCTGTGCTTCGCAATTACCTTACAGGTATCAAGCACTTCTTTCACGTCGTCAGACGCGTCCCATTGCGCAGGGAAAAGCGGGCGTTTTGAGCCAAGCTCGCGTAATAAGAAAGCTTGCTTGTCGGCTTCGCTCCACTGAGCATAATCACCAAGACCAAGATAGCGAGTGAGTTCGCTAAAGACGTCTGCGTGACGCTCAGAGTCCTGACGTACATCAAGGCGCAGAAGGTGAATACCGAATACTCGAGCACGGCGAATAGTGTCTAGTAACAGTCCGTTTGCCACGACCTGCATACCGCAGTCTAACAATGACTGGTAGCAAAGCATTAACGGCTCGATTAGCTCATCGTCGCTTTCTATCCAGTTTGAAGTATCTGGGTTCTTACCTGCTAAGTAGTCGCTAATGCCATCGCGGGTTGCGATGAACTTGTCAACGAGTGGACGAAGAAGGGCGCGGTATGGCTCGTTGGCGTCGCCGACTTTTTCGCGTAACGCGTCGTTGCAGTCGTACATTGAAAGCTCAACTTGTAAGCGATCAAGATCAATAGCGAAAAGTTTGGCTGCACGCTTTCTGGCAAGTAAGAGTACTTGCTCAGTCACTTTTGACGTTACAAATGGGTTACCGTCTCTGTCGCCGCCCATCCAAGAACTAAATTGAACAGGAGAAGCATCTAGCGGCAGTGAAACCTCATAATCTTCATTTAAACGGCCGTCAAGCTCGCGCATGAAATCAGGTACCGCTTCCCACAATGAGTTTTCAATAACCGAGAAGCCCCAGCGCGCCTCATCAACAGGTGTAGGGCGTACAGAACGAATTTCTTCAGTGTGCCAAGCCTGTGCAATAAGGTCGGCAATGCGGGTTTCAATTTTTTTACGCTCAACGTCATTAAGCGATTCTTGGTGAATGGCCTGAAGGCAGTTCGCCAATTCTTTATGTTTGTGGATAAGTGTACGGCGCGTAACTTCAGTAGGATGCGCGGTCAGTACAAGATCGATGTTTAGCTTAGCAACCGCATCTTGAACTTTCTCTGCGGTTAACTCAGCTTTATCTAGGTGTTTGAACAGTGCATCTATCGATGCATCAACATTCATTGCTGCGTTGTATTCTTGCTCGGCAATATTACCTAAGTTCAAGAATTGTGCGAAGGCACGGCCAACAGTAAGCAAATCGCTGTCAGACATTGTTTTGAAAGTTTCTTTCAGTTCTTCGCTACAAGTAGCGTCTCCCTGATAAGAAGCTCGGCCGCCTTTTCGAATCTTTTCAATACGGTCTAGCCACTCCTGACCTAATTGATTTTTGATTGTTTCACCAAGGGTTTTACCAAGGTATCGAACGGTATCTTTCAGTTCAGCATCGTAGTGTGTTTGCATGCTTTCCTCCTAAATATATGGGCCTAACCATACTGTGTCCTTTGCGACTTGTCTAACCACTTTCGGTTATAATTTACAACATTTTGATACTTTTGCACCCTAGTTAACATTGCTCAAAGCAAGATATTTTATGGTGTGGTACACTCTTGCACCGGAAAATGCAGAAACATTCTCGCGTTATGCGTTTTGTTTGAAATTTGTACTGCATTTGTAATTTAATTTCAGGAGTTCTTGTGACTGACACATTCAATACAGTAGAAACCCAAGCAAGTTACGGCATTGGTTTTCAAATGGGTCAACAATTACAATCAAATCCGTTTGACGGACTAGCGATTGACGCTGTTGTAGCTGGCCTAAAAGACGCCTTCGCAGGTCAAGCGCCTCAGGTTGATAACGACACACTACGTGATGCGTTCGGCGAAATTCACAAGCGTATGCAAGCGGCTAAAGAAGAAGCTAGCAAAGCGGTTATTGAAGAAGGCACAAAGTACCTTGAAGAAAATGCGAAGCGTGACGAAGTAACCGTTACTGAATCTGGTCTTCAGTACGAAGTTATCGCTGAAGGTGACGGTGAAACGCCAGTTGCGGCTAGCACTGTACGTGTTCACTACCACGGTACACTTATCAACGGTACCACTTTTGACAGCTCTTACGAGCGCGGACAGCCAGCTGAATTCCCAGTAGGCGGCGTTATTAAAGGTTGGACTGAAGCACTTCAACTTATGAAAGTAGGTGCTAAGTACCGTTTATACGTGCCACATGATCTTGCTTACGGTGAGCAAGGTGCGGGCGCAGCTATTGCACCATACAGCACGCTTATCTTTGACGTAGAGCTTCTAGACGTTCTAGGTTAATGTGTTGTTCACAGGTGTGCAGTTCTGTACACCTGTGTTCCATCTTTTCTTATTCATAGTTCATAACGTTTTAAAAACTAGCCCGCACTTCGTTAAATTTAGCGATATGGCCTAATGTTTCTTTTTCCTATCTCTTTTCTTCTCTGTCTTTTCTCGTAAATACAAAGCAAACCTAAATTTGGCACGTTGTTTCATTGGTGTCGCCTTGCGTTTGCGATATGCTAGGTTTCATCTGCTCCGAGTTGTTATCAGTGGCTTCGGCATTACAATAGCCCCACGCTCAAATAAGGAAAATTATTATGGTTATCAAGCCTAAAGTGAGAGGCTTCATTTGTACAAACGCGCACCCGGTAGGCTGTGCAAAAGCGGTTGAAGAACAAATTGCTTATGTAGAAGCAAAAGGTGACTTAGGCGAAGGCCCTAAAAATGTATTGGTTATTGGTAGCTCAACGGGATACGGCTTAGCATCACGCATTACTTCTGCGTTTGGCTATGGCGCTAAAACGTTGGGTGTGTGTTTTGAAAAAGCACCAACGGAACGCAAAACGGGTACTGCCGGTTGGTACAACACCGCTGCATTCCACGAAAAAGCCAAAGCAAAAGGCTTGTATGCAGAAACTATTAATGGCGATGCGTTTTCCGATGAAATCAAAAATGAAACCATCGAAAAAATCAAAGCTGAAATGGGCAAGGTTGATTTGGTCATTTATAGCCTTGCATCCCCGCGTAGAACCGACCCAGAAACAGGTGTAACGTATAAATCTACGCTTAAGCCTGTAGGGCAGGCGTACACCACAAAAACTTATGATACTGATAAAGACAAAGTACATGAGGTATCGCTAGAGCCAGCCAACGACGAAGAGATCCTTAACACCATTAAAGTTATGGGTGGGGAAGACTGGGAGCGTTGGATGGACTTTTTACGTGAAGCCGATGTGCTTGCTGAAGGCTGTAAAACCACCGCATATACCTATATCGGTAAAGAACTAACATGGCCTATTTATGGTCAAGCGACGATTGGTAAAGCGAAGGAAGACCTGGATCGCGCTGCCGCAGCCATTATTGGTAAAAACAGCGACCTGTATGTACAGGCGAACGTGAGTTCATTAAAAGCTTTGGTAACGCAGGCAAGCTCAGCCATTCCTGTAATGCCTTTGTATATTTCACTTATTTACAAGGTGATGAAAGAGGAAGGCACCCACGAAGGGTGTATTGAGCAGATTTATGGCTTGTTTACACAGTGCCTGTTCGGCAATACACCAACGTTAGATGAAGCAAATCGCTATCGCATGGATGGCAAAGAAACTAACGACGCAACACAGGCAAAAATTAAGGCGCTATGGGATCAAGTGACACAAGAGAACTTTCATGACTTAAGTGACTACAAAGGTTACAACCATGAGTTCTTAAAACTGTTCGGTTTTGACATTTCAAGTGTTGATTACGACAGTGAAGTTGACCCAATGGTTAATTGGTAAAACCTAAACTTACCATTAATTAACCTAATGCTTATATGCGCAAAAGCCGTCTGATTTGACGGCTTTTTTGTACCTGATTACAAGTTGATACGGCATATGGATTTGCAAAATGTAAATGAATAAGACCAAAGGTTTACATTAAATTGTAGAAAAATTTGCCTTTATCTAGAAATAGCGTGGCACAAACGTATAGGTTAATGCTAAAATCCCGAAATTAAGTAGGGGTCTTTTCTGCCTCTACCAAAACAGCAGTAGCGATTGCAGCTACACAAAAACAATAATAAGCGTAAATTTCTGCTGGTGGTCTATAAAGAAAGGGCGAATTAAGCGTCCGCAAAAGGAATTATGCGTTACGGCTTCATAACAGGCTGACCGTAGCAATTGCAGCAAGTTCCATCAATCAACAACGAAAAGGTGTTCTACACCTGTTAATAGTGCGCTTTTGCATGCTGACAGGCAGGTTTTCTGCGGTCATGCAAAAGGGTATTTCTATTAGAGTAGTGCGATTACATATGATAAAAATCAAGAAAGGTCTCGACCTCCCAATTGAGGGAGCGCCAAAGCAGGAGATTGCTGATGCATCTGCTGCAACGCGCGTTGCCATTCTGGGAGAAGAATATGTGGGTATGCGCCCTACCATGCACGTCCAAGTTGGCGATGTAGTGAAGAAAGGTCAGGTTCTTTTTGAAGATAAAAAGAACCCTGGCGTTAAATTCACTGCCCCAGCAGCGGGTGAAGTGGTAGAGGTTAACCGTGGTGCAAAACGTGTTCTTCAGTCTGTAGTTATCAAAATGAACGGCAGCGATGCTGTGACATTTGATAAAATTGCAGCTGACCAGATCGCGAGCGCTTCACGCGAGCAACTTCAGTCAATCCTTGTAGAGTCAGGCATGTGGACAGCGTTCCGTACACGTCCATTTAGCAAATCTCCTAAGCTAGACTCTGTTCCAAGTTCAATTTTTGTTACAGCAATGGATACCAATCCACTAGCAGCAGATCCTGCTGTGATTATTGCTGAGCGCCAAGACGATTTCGTAAATGGTCTTAAAGCGTTAACGCAATTGAGCGGCGGCAAGACTTACGTTTGTAAAGCGGCAGGTGCATCTGTTGCTACTGGCGATGCGGCAGTTGATGTTGAAGAATTTGGCGGTCCTCACCCTGCGGGCCTACCGGGTACTCACATCCACTTCCTTGATTCTGCTGGCATGAACAAAACGGTTTGGCACATCAACTACCAAGACGTAATGGCAATTGGTGCATTGTTGACCTCTGGTGAGCTAGATAACCGTCGTGTTATTTCACTTGCAGGTCCTGCAGCAACTAACCCACGCCTAGTGCGCACCGTAATGGGCGCAGACTTGACCGAGCTTACTGCTAGCGAGCAAGTAGACGGTGAAGTACGTGTTATCTCTGGTTCTGTACTTAGCGGTACGACAGCGATGGGCGTTCACGGCTTCCTTGGTCGTTTCCACACCCAAGTTTCACTACTAAAAGAAGGTCGCGAGAAGAAATTGTTCGGTTGGATCCTACCTGGTTCAAACCAACACTCAGTGACTCGTGCTTACTTAGGTCATCTAAGTGGCGGCAAGAAATTTGATATGACAACAACTACCAATGGTTCTGAACGTTCTATGGTTCCAATTGGTAATTACGAACGCGTTATGCCCCTAGATATCATTCCTACGCTTCTGCTTAGGGACCTGATTTCTGGTGATACTGACGGTGCTCAGACGTTGGGTTGCTTAGAGTTGGACGAAGAAGATTTGGCATTGTGTACTTATGTATGCCCTGGCAAATACAACTACGCTCCTATCTTACGCGACTGTTTGACCACGATAGAGAAAGAGGGTTAAGTCATGGGTTTAAAAGCGTATTTAGAAAAGATCGAACCAAACTTCGAACCAGGTGGTAAGCATGAAAAGTGGTATGCGCTTTACGAAGCTGCGGCGACCATTTTCTACACCCCAGGTAAAGTAAATAAAGCTAACACGCACGTGCGTGACAGCATTGACCTTAAGCGCATCATGATCATGGTATGGATGGCAACATTCCCAGCTATGTTCTTTGGTATGTATAACATTGGTTTCCAAGCGCAAGAAGCAATTGCTGCTGGCGCAGGAACACTACCTGATACGTGGCAAGCAGGCCTATTCGCTGCCCTTGGCGGTGACTTGGCAAATGCGGGTACACTAGGTCTATTCTTCTATGGCGCATGTTTCTGGCTGCCAATCTACGCGGTAACGTTCGCGGTAGGTGGTTTCTGGGAAGTATTGTTCGCGTCTGTGCGCAAGCACGAAGTTAACGAAGGTTTCTTCGTTACATCGGTACTATTCGCACTAACACTTCCAGCTACTATTCCTCTATGGCAAGTTGCACTAGGTATTACCTTCGGTGTTGTAATCGCTAAAGAAGTATTCGGTGGTACAGGTCGTAACTTCCTTAACCCAGCATTGTCTGGTCGTGCATTCCTTTACTTTGCGTATCCTGCGCAAATTTCAGGTGACCAAGTATGGGTAGCGGCAGATGGTTATTCTGGTGCGACGTCTCTAAGCCAAGCGGCTTCAGGCAACCTTGATTACGCGAACATGGATCAGTGGATGAACAGCTTCATCGGCACTATCTCAGGTTCAGCGGGTGAGGTGTCTACCCTTGCTATTATTCTTGGTGGCTTGTTCATCATGTACATGCGTATAGCAAGCTGGCGCATTGTTGCTGGTGTAGCAATTGGTGTGGCGTTCTTCGCAACCTTGCTAAACCTAATCGGCAGCGATACGAACCCTATGTTTGCAATGCCTGCTCATTGGCACTTTGTTGTTGGTGGTCTTGCTTTTGGTATGTTCTTTATGGCGACAGACCCAGTTTCTGCGTCGTTCACAAACCAAGGTAAGTGGGCTTACGGTATCTTCATTGGTTTCATGACGGTACTAATCCGCGTCCTAAACCCAGCCTTCCCTGAAGGTGTAATGCTAGCAATTCTATTTGCTAACTTGTGGGCGCCACTGTTCGACTATTTCGTCGCACAAAGCAATATCAAGCGGAGGGTAGCACGTGTCGGCTAAGAAAGAATCTTTAGGCAAAACGGTAGGTATTGTTGTTGCCGTATGTTTAGTTTGTTCAATTGTTGTTTCTGGTGCGGCTGTTGGCCTTCGCTCTCTACAACAAACAAACGCAGCTCTAGATAAAAAGAGCAACATTCTTAATGCTGCAGGCCTTTATGAAATGGGCATGAGCAATAGCGCAATTGAAAGCACGTACAGCGAGCGAGTAGAACAGCGTTTTGTTAATCTTGACGAAGGTACTTTCGTAGAAGCGCCTAAGCCAGATTACGATATGTATAAAGCAGCCAAAGAAACTGAGTACAGCACTAAGGTAACTAACAGCAATGTTGGTTTCCAACGCCGCCCTAACGTGGCAAGTGTTTACTTAGTTCGCGACGACGCAGGTGATGTTTCTCGTATCATCCTTCCTGTACACGGCAGCGGCCTTTGGGATCTTATGTACGGTTTCTTAGCGGTAGACGCAGACGGCCAAACGGTTCGCGAGCTTATTTACTATCAGCAAAAAGAAACGCCAGGACTAGGTGGTGAAGTGCAAAACCCTGCTTGGCAGGACAAATGGGACGGCAAAGAGCTTTACGAGAATGGCGAAGTTGCTATTCGCGTAGTGAAAAATGCTAACCCTAGCAATCCTCACACTATCGATGCGCTTTCAGGTGCAACCCTTACCAGCAACGGTGTTGAAAACACAATTCGTTACTGGGTAGGCGAGCAAGGCTTCGGCCAGTTCCTGAAGAACCAAGCATGGCGTTCATAAGGGAAGTCTCATGGCAGATACTAAAGAAATGAAAAAGGCCCTCTTTGGGCCAATCCTGGACAACAACCCGATCGCCCTACAGGTATTGGGTATCTGTTCAGCACTGGCAATTACCACTAAGCTGGAAACAGCATTGGTAATGTCGCTTGCGCTTACAAGCGTTGTAGCGTTCTCAAACTTGTTTATTTCACTAATTCGTAACCAGATCCCATCTAGCGTTCGAATTATTATCCAGATGACCATCATCGCATCGTTGGTAATCGTTGTTGACCAAATTCTGAAAGCGTATTCGTATGAAATATCGAAGCAGCTGTCGGTATTCGTTGGTCTGATTATTACTAACTGTATCGTAATGGGTCGTGCTGAAGCTTACGCCATGAAGAGCCCACCTCTGATGAGCTTCCTTGATGGTATTGGTAACGGCTTGGGTTACTCTTTCATTCTAATTGTTATTGGTACAATTAAAGAGCTATTTGGTTTCGGTACTATTTTAGGTTTCGAAATCCTTCCACTGGTTCAAAACGGTGGCTGGTATCAGGGTAACGGTTTGTTAATCCTACCATTCAGCTCATTCTTCTTAATCGGCGGTATGATTTGGTTTATCCGTACTATCCGTCCAGAGCAAGTAGAGCCTAAGGAGTAAGTCATGGAACATTATTTGTCGTTATTTGTTCGCTCAATTTTCGTTGAGAACATGGCGTTATCACTTTTCTTAGGTATGTGTACATTCCTAGCGGTATCTAAGAAAGTTAAAACTGCTATGGGTCTTGGTGTTGCAGTTATCGTGGTACTAGGTATCTCTGTACCCGTTAACCAAGTTATTTATGTAAACATTCTTGCTCCAGGCGCACTAGCATGGGCAGGTTTCCCAGAAGCTGACCTAAGCTTCCTTAACTTCCTAACGTTTATCGGTGTTATCGCGGCGTTGGTACAGATTCTAGAGATGAGCTTAGACAAGTTCTTCCCTGCGCTTTACAACGCACTAGGTATCTTCCTTCCGCTAATTACCGTTAACTGTGCAATCTTCGGTGGTGTGGCGTTTGCGGTACAGCGTGAATACAACTTCACTGAAAGCATCGTTTACGGCGTTGGTAGTGGTATGGGCTGGGCACTAGCAATTGTATTGCTAGCGGCAGTACGTGAAAAGCTGAAGTATGCTGATATGCCTGATGGTGTTCGTGGTCTTGGTTCTGTATTCATGATCGCTGGCCTAATGGCACTTGGCTTCCAGTCATTCACTGGTATTCAGCTGTAATAGAGCTCGGGAGCATATAAATGAATAACGTAGAAATATTTCTTGGCGTCGGCATGTTTATTGCCATCGTATTGGCGCTAGTATTTATCATTATGTTTGCCAAGTCTAAATTGGTACCAAGTGGTGATGTAACTATCACTATCAATGGTGACCCAGACAAGGCAATCAAAACTGCACCGGGTGGCAAACTTCTTGGTGCACTAGCTGACGCAGGTTACTTCGTATCATCTGCTTGTGGTGGCGGTGGCTCATGTGGCCAGTGTCGTGTAGATGTACACTCAGGTGGTGGTGAAATCCTTCCAACTGAACTAGACCACATCACCAAAGGTGAAGCACGCGAAGGCTGCCGTCTTTCATGTCAGGTTGCTATCAAGCAAGACATGGAAATCGAACTAGAAGAGTCGGTATTTGGTGTTAAGAAGTGGGATTGTGAAGTTATCTCTAACGATAACAAAGCAACCTTCATCAAAGAACTTAAGCTTAAAATTCCTAACGGTGAAAGTGTACCTTTCCGTGCAGGTGGTTATATTCAGATTGAAGCGCCAGCTCACCACGTTAAGTACAAAGAGTTCGATATTCCTGAAGAGTACCGCGGTGACTGGGAACGTTTTGGCTTCTTCGACATCGAGTCTAAAGTAGACGAAGAGACCATTCGTGCTTACTCAATGGCGAACTACCCAGAAGAAGAAGGCATTATTATGTTGAACGTGCGTATCGCTACGCCGCCACCTAATAACCTAAGCCTACCTGCGGGTAAAATGTCATCGTACATTTGGAGCCTGAAAGAAGGTGACAAAGCGACTATCTCTGGTCCATTCGGTGAATTCTTCGCGAAAGAAACTGACAACGAAATGGTATTCGTAGGTGGTGGTGCAGGTATGGCCCCAATGCGTTCACACATCTTCGATCAGCTTCGTCGCCTTAAGTCTAAGCGTAAGATGAGCTTCTGGTACGGTGCACGTTCACTTCGTGAAATGTTCTATACAGAAGACTTCGACGAGCTAGCAGCAGAAAACGATAACTTTGAGTGGCATGTAGCACTTTCTGATCCTCAGCCAGAGGACAACTGGGAAGGTTACACTGGGTTTATCCACCAAGTACTTCTTGAGAACTACTTGAAAGATCACCCTGCACCAGAAGACTGTGAGTTCTACATGTGTGGACCACCTATGATGAACGCGGCCGTAATCAACATGCTTAAAGATTTAGGTGTTGAGGACGAAAACATCATGCTAGATGACTTCGGTGGCTAAGGGTTTGATTTAAGAGCTACTTGCTTAAAAACTCAAGCATATTAAAAGGGGCGTAAGCCCCTTTTTCGTTGAAGCAAAACGCAGAATGCACATAATAGCGATTGAATAATGTGCATATTAGCTAAGGACAACATCGTGATTCGATTTGCTATTCGAATTTTCCTCGCCTTTGTTGCGGTAGGTATTCTACTTCTCGCAAGCTGTAGCGACGAAAAAACGCCTGTAGTACACCTGCAAGGGCAGACAATGGGCACAACCTACAACGTTAAGTACCTTGTAGCGGAGACACCGGTAGAAGGCTTACAAGCTGAAATAGATGCCCGTCTTGTTGAGGTTAACAAGATGATGTCTACTTACGACCCAACGTCAGAACTATCAAGGTTCAATCAATATCGCTACACCGACAATTTCGCCGTATCACCAGATACGCTAACCGTAGTTAACGAGGCATTACGCTTGGCTAACCTTAGTGGCGGAGTACTTGATGTTACCGTTGGCCCATTGGTTAATTTATGGGGGTTTGGACCAACTAAGCGTCCTGAAAAAGTACCAAGCCAGACTGACATCGACGATATTCGCGAATATGTGGGTTATAAGAAGCTGTCAACCACGCCTACAGGCTTAAAGAAAAGTCACCCAATGCTTTATGTCGACCTGTCGACTATTGCAAAAGGTTTTGGCGTTGATGAAGTGGCAGAGATCCTTGAAAAGCACAACATTGAAAACTACCTTGTTGAAATAGGTGGTGAAATGCGTGTGAAAGGTGAACGAGGCGACGGCAGTGAGTGGCTGATTGCCATTGAAAAGCCAGTTACCACTGAACGTGCTGTTCAAAAAGTTGTCTCAATAGGAGAAAACGCGGTTGCTACATCAGGTGACTATCGCAACTATTACGAAGAAGACGGCGTTCGTTATTCGCATCTAATCGACCCCACAACGGGCAAACCTATCTCACATAACCTGGTTTCGGTTACGGTAATTCATCCTTCTTCAATGACGTCTGATGGTTTGGCTACGGCGTTTAATGTAATGGGATGGGAACAAGCGATAGCGGTTGCTGAGCAAGAACAACTCGCTGTATTCCTCATTCGTCGCACAGAAGACGGATTTGAAGAGTATGCATCGCCAGAATTTGATAAACTGGTCACAGTTCATAATTAGGGGGTAGCAATGTCTACATTCATTCTTGCTTTTGGTTTCTTTCTAACAATGGTACTGGCTATGGCCGTAGGTTACCTTTTTCAGAAAAAATCAATCTCTGGAAGCTGTGGTGGCTTAGGTGCACTAGGCATAGAAAAGGCCTGTGACTGTCCAGAACCGTGTGACCGTAAAAAGTCACGCATGGAAAAAGAAGAAGCCCGCCAGAAAAAGCTAAACGAGTGGAAGCAGAACCAAATTTTGTAATGCTTGGTCTCTCGTTGGCTTAAGTTATAAAAGCGCTGTTTGAGTAATTCGACAGCGCTTTTTTGTATCCGTCAGGCAAGTATGTTTCATTGAATTTGGTCAGTTAATTCGATGTTACGTTAGGTTTGCTTAATGGGCTAATGATCACAGGGATAGTTATCTACACAGCGCGCCTATGACAGGCTTTTAAACTTGGAAACGTAATTTAGGTCACCCCAATTTCGTTGCTCTAAATTTGTAATTAGGTTAAATTTAAGCCTCATAAAATACCTATACAAATAATAAAACATCAAGGAAGAGCTATGACACGCAGTGTACGTCTCGGGACCTTTAGTATAATCGCATTATCCCTCGCCGCATGTGGAGGCGGAGGTTCAGACTCTGAAGTGCCGGATAACGGAGGTTCCTCGCCGGTTTCATCCTCATCAATCATCTTGAACGCAAAAGACTACAACCAGTCTCGACTTAACACTGCTGCCAAAGCAATCGCAAACGCCCAATACAAAGGCGAAACAGTCAATGCGGAAGTGGACATAGAGCTGGTCCAAGAAGCATTCAATTTATTATTTAATGATTCCGTAATGACAGTGCCAGAACTGGCAGAACAGGATTTTTCTGATGACGTGAACAACGGCACGATTAAGAAAACGTATGCCTGTGATCTAGGCGGTAGTGTTGCTTATGACGGCAAAGTATCCGATACCTTAACAGGTACCATCGCCATGAATTACCAAAACTGTTGGTTGCATAGCAATGGCGTTGCTATTTCCGGGTCGACGGCTATTGCCATTGAAAGTGTGTCAGATAGCGCAGCGAAATACAGTATGTATTTCGACAGTCTTACATGGAATATCGAAGGTATACCTTATACTTTGTCAGGCGTTGTCTCAATCGATGAAGGCTACAACGAAACTAACGGTAACTATCACTTCCACGTAGATACCAACCAACATGTCGCGTTCACTATTGGCTCAGAGCAATATAAATTGATGGGGAATTACAACATATCTGATTCACCCGGTGAAAGCGTTAACCATGCTGAATTAGACTTCTATGTAGGCTCTAAAGGTAAATTAGCGATTGAAGCAGAGGGCCCTGAGTATTTATCGCCGTACATGTATATGGGTGGAGTAGTGGTAGCGGGTGATAAAACTGCAACCTTACTATTTGAAGAAGGCATTATTCGTTATTTAGAAGATTCTGATAACGACGGTAACTACGATGTAGGTACATTTATAGTTGATGCCTATGACTTAATTGGTGGTAACCTTGCAGACAGATCACTTGTCGCTATTGCTGACATGTCCATACCACCCACTGTCTATGCACCTGAATTTTACACCTGGGACACGGTCGATACAACGACACCTATTACCGTTAGTCCCGGCTATTATAATGATAGCGATACAGACTACGAAGATTTATCTGTCAGTTTCCGCTGGTACATCAACGGTGTCCTAGTAGAGGACATATCAGGGGATACCTTACCGGCCTACCGCGCTGTATTTAACGATGTAGTAGAAGTGTCTATGGTCGTCTCAGATAGCGCTAACGCTGTAGAGTCAGGTCGCACTTCAATCACTCTGTCGGATGCACCAGCACAAGTAGCATTCGAGAATTTACCAGAATCAGTGTCTCCTGGAGAATACATCGAATTCAGAGCAATTGTGTCTGACCCTGATCTTGGTGACAACCAAGGGGTTCCCGCCTTAGTGTCAGCGCCTTCAGGTGCTACCATTAATGAAGATGGATTAATTTCATGGCAAGCGCCGAGTAATCAGTTGTTTAAAACCCAGCTTTACGCGTTTGGTTTTTCTACTGGCGAAGAAGGTGCTGAAGTAGTCAAAACTCATGTCTCAGTAACTAATAATGAGGTTCAAGAGTTAGCTCGCTCGGGTATTGAAGTGCCTAAAATGAACAATTCGATGGTAGTGGGTGATTTCGACCACGACGGTGACAATGAAGTTCTCTCCACCGATTCTGCAAATCGCGTGTTCTTGCTGTCTTATCAAAACGGCAGCTACAACCAAACTTGGATGTATCCCTACAAAATCGAGCAAGGTGGAGCAGTAAAACAAGTTCTCAGTACTGATTTTGATAACGATGATTATCCCGATATTTTAGTGATATCTGAGCACGGCGTATCCGTTGTTACCGACATTGACGAAACGGCAACAACGATTTTCACCACTGATAATTACATACATAGTGCTGTTCTCGGTGACATAGATAATGATGGTGACGATGAACTGGCCTACCTGTATTCATCACGTGATTACGGCGAAGCCAGTGATATTGTGGTGGTAGATCTTAGTTCGCCCGAAACACCTTTATTTACGTTTACCGCTGAAGATACCTATGAAATTGCTCTGGGTAATGTGGATTCCGACACTCAGTTAGAACTGGTTACCAATTCAGGTTTGGTCTATGACCTTGGATCTGGTGAAAACCAGTGGTTTTTGAATTCAGGATTTGGTAGTCATCACATTGCCGTTGCCGATATAAATGGCGACGGTATTGATGAAATTGTAGGCGCTGACAGTTGGTCTTACATCTATGTATACTCAGCACAAGACAAGTCTCAAATTACGAGTGTTGAGAATTTTAATACTTGCGACATTAGCGCAGGAAAACTGACTGACGATAGTAACCCTGTATTGCTTGTAGGGGACTGCCAATGGGGCAACGTCCACGCCATGAAGCTGTCTAATAATACGCTCACTTCAGTATTTAGCGTTGATATGGTTGATCACGGTTCAACCTCGCTGACCCTTGGCGATGCCGACAATGATGGCCTTAACGAACTGTTATGGGGCACTGGCACTACTTCTTCTGGTGAAGATTTACTCGTAACGGCAGATGTCACAGCCACTTCTGCAACAATAAAAACGACGGCAACCACACATCAACTAGACAGCTTTAACGCGGCTGGGTGGGCAGATTTGTATCCTGGTGACGAACGTGCTGTTTTCTTCGTGCCGAGTACGGGGAGCGGTTATGACGGCTCCAAGGTCTTACTAATGGAGAACTCAGGGAATTACATTACGAGTGAAGAGATTTCATCTAACTGGGATAACTCTAGTATTGCTGTAACTACCGATTACAACAATGACGGTGCTGGTGATTTATTCCTACCTAGTGCAGAAACCTATGATGGCGCCTTCGCCGCAATGCGATTAAATGATTTCTCTATTCAATACGAGATTACAGGCGATTATTCAAACGACGTTTCAGTTATTAAGGCATTCGACTTCAATAACGATGGTTTCGATGATGCAGTGTATGTTGATGGTCGCACACTAAAAGCGGTCGACGTGAACAATCAAGCTATGTTGGCCACTTACACCATGCCTCAATATTTCCGTGATTTTGATATTGTCGCGATGAATGGCAATGTATATGTGGCGCTTTCTCAAGGCGACAACATAACGCAATTACTCAAGCCAACAACATCAGGTTTCTCTATTCAGGCAAGCGCCGATATTTCTTGCGCGCGCCTTGCCTTTATTAACGCTGATAGTGACGCTGCCGCTGAACTGGCCTGTTATAACAACCAGAACCAATCACTGGTTATATTTGATGTAACTGACACTAGTTTGACTAAGACATCAGACGTTTCGGTGAGTAAGGTTATTGTAGACATGGTAGCTAATCCAGTAACCGCTACTGAACAAACACTTCTTGTGACAACGGCGCATGACGATGATTGGAGCTACTACAGTGCTTCTGAACTCAGCGAAATGACGGTTGAAGGCATCAGTATTTGGAAAAGCCCAGCGTTGATTGGTCCGGCCCGCAGTCACTCTTTACATGCGAGAAAATCTGCTGAGGGAAGCCTGGAAGTGATGATGGCGACATCACGGGTAATGTATTGGTTGGGCCGAGCGAAGTAGGTAATTCCGCATGAGTCAATTTTGATACTCTTCTAGGCGTTTATATGATTGAGCGGCGACACTTCCACATTGGAGTGTCGCCGTTTTTTATTGACTACTCTCGTTCTGTCAACCTCCCTTATAAAATGCATTCGTTTTAACGCCTGCCTTTTATAAGACACTAAGGACCCGTTAATCTCATCAATATTCCATAACGAGGTAGTGTAATTAAACGCTTTTAATAATATACTGTCTTTTTATACAGTTTTGCGTAAGCACGTAAAGAACAAAGGCAGGTAATGCGAAAAATTATCCACGTCGACATGGATTGTTTTTACGCCGCAGTTGAAATGCGCGACAACCCAGCCTTGCGCGATATTCCCATTGCGATAGGCGGCAGTGCCGACCGTCGAGGGGTTATTTCTACCTGTAACTATCCCGCCCGTAAATTTGGTGTGCGCTCAGCTATGGCTACAGCGTATGCTTTAAAGCTATGCCCAAACTTGACCCTCGTAAAAGGGCGCATGGATGTGTACGCTGCCGAGTCGCAAAAAATACGTAAGATATTTGCTGATTATACCGACCTCATTGAGCCTTTATCATTAGATGAAGCCTACCTAGACGTGACTAACAGTGAATTTTGCGGTGGCAGCGCCACGTTAATTGCTGAAGAAATACGTGAACGCATTAAAAATGAACTTGGGCTTACAGCTTCAGCGGGTGTTGCGCCTTGTAAGTTTGTGGCGAAAGTGGCGAGCGATGAAAATAAGCCCGATGGAATTTGTGTTATTACTCCTGATAAGCTCGATGAGTTTGTACGCGAAATGCCACTAAAGAAAATTCCAGGCGTGGGCAAAGTTACTATGCAAAAGCTTCAGCGTATGGGGCTTAATACGTGTAACGATGTTCGCCAGTATCCTTTTGAGCGCATTCAAAAAGAGCTGGGTAAATTTGGCAGTGTGCTTTGGGAGCGAGCTCATGGTATTGATGAGCGAGAGTTGTCAGTATCGCGAGAGCGCAAGTCTATAGGCGTAGAGCGCACGCTAAGTGAAGATATACACACTATTGAGCAATGCATCGACTTTTTGCCTCACTTGTTTGAAAAGCTTCAAGAGCGAATGGAAAGCCATAAGAAGCGAACGGGGAAGCCGGTACGTATTCGCACGCAGGGCGTTAAGCTTAAGTTTAATGACTTCCAACTAACTACGGTAGAGCACCGCTGTGCCACGCTTGATGAAGCGTATTTTCGCACGTTAATGCAGGAAGCCTTCGAACGAGCAACAGGGCGGGGTATTCGTCTTGTTGGCGTTCATATAGGTCTTGCTGCCGATCAATCAACACAGCAATTGGTGTTACCTTTTGAACCGATTTAGCCAATAAGCTCACTTGTTAAGTACTAACATGCAGTAGCCTCAATCTAACCACTTGTTATACTTAACGCACTGATACTATGCGATAGACTGACGGTTTTGTATTACCCGATTAAAGGCCAATCCCACAGAGTTTAGTTTCTAAGACCATTTAATCTTTGGCAAATGAAAGCGGTTGGCTAACCCTTACTATTTTTTACACTTTAATGAAGGACGTTATGGACTCGAAAGAACTTAAAACCCCAGGTCGCTACAAGCATTACAAAGGTAATTTATACGATGTATACGAAGTGGCGACGCATTCAGAAGATGAGAGTAAGCTAGTGGTATACCGCCCATGCTACGGCGAGAAAGCGCTTTGGGTTCGTCCCCTAGAAATGTTTGTTGAGTCGGTTGAAAAAGACGGAGAAACACTCCCCCGTTTTGCTTATGTTGGCAATATTCCTGATGATGAAAAAATGATCTAATTGTAAAATTAGGTCATAGTGTAAGAGGTCTTTAATAAACAGGCTTCTTACAAGGAAATAATAATGAAAACTGCCCCTCGTTTTAGCGCCCACATCATGGCCGCACTCTTAGCTGCGAGCCCGTTAATTTATTCATCGGTTCATCCCGCAAATGCACAAGATAGATTTGCCGATGTCGAAGTTAAAGCGACAGCGATAAAAGGCTCTGTGCACATGCTTACAGGTGCAGGTGGAAATATCGGCGTATCTGCTGGGGAAGACGGTGTTTTGATCATCGACGATCAATTCGCGCCGCTTGCAGAAAAGATAGCGGCCCAGCTTGGTGAGCTCGGGAGTGACAAGCCAAAGTATGTGATAAACACGCATTATCACGGCGACCACACAGGCTCTAATGCGTTTTTCCACAGCCACAAAGGTGCGACCATTCTGGCGCACGAGAATGTGCGTGTTCGTCTAGCTAACGATGAAAAGATAAAACCGGAAGCGCTGCCAACTATCACCTATGAAGACGGAATAAAAATTTACTTCAATGGTGAAACCCTTCACGTGATGCACTTAGCAGTAGGCCACACCGACGGCGATAGCGTAGTGTGGTTCGAGCAACCCAACGTTATGCACACCGGCGACTTGTTCTTTAATGGTCGCTTTCCCTACATCGACCAAGGGGCTGGCGGTAATGTGGAAGGCTATATGGACTCAGTAAAACAGCTGCTTGCTAAAATAGACGATGAAACCGTTATTATTCCTGGCCACGGCGACATCAGTAACAAGCAAGAATACAGCGCATTTTTAGCTATGATCTCTGAAACGTTCAGCTACGTTAAGGCACTTAAGCAAGACGGCAAAACCCTCGATGAAGTTAAAGCGATGGGCTTAGACGATAAGTGGGCCGACTGGAGCTGGAATTTCATTAATGAAGAGAAGTGGATAACTACACTCTATACTGATGCCTAAATAGTATTGGTTACACATTAATATCGAGCGAGTGTGCAGGGGAGTTTTCTTTACGACCCTGCAATTTCGTTAAAATGGCACTATCACTGGGTTTTTGAGGACTAACTTCAAAGGCAATAGGTTAGGAAACGCAGGTTTACGAGCACCAAGTCTAGGGGCTAAAGCTGCCAAACGTCTGCTAAGCGGTTTCTCGTATTTTAAGCTCAAAGGGTAGAACTTGGCTCGCTTGTTCAACGTCTTCGCCCTCAATTAGCGATATCAATGATTCAGCTGCCATTTCTGCCATCTTACGACGCGGGACTGATACGGTGGTTAGGGAAGGGTATATTGAGCGCGCAAAACTCAAGTCGTTGAAACCGCAGATATCGATATCCTTACCAGGCTTGATACCTCGTCTATTACATTCCATGACCGCGCCAGCAGCAAGCTCGTCACTCACAAAAAATAGCGCATCAGTATCCGGCCATTTATGCAGTGTTTCTGAAAGAAGCTCAGCACCAGCTTGAAATGTGGCGTCGGCTCTAGAGGAAACATATCGCTCGGCGGACAACTCAGCATTGTCCAGTGCGGTTGCCCAGCCCTGTTTTCTCAATATTGCGCGCCAATCTAAATACAATGAGCAAAAAGCAATGTTGCGGCGCCCTTTATCGATGAGATGTTGGGTCATAGATTGGGCTGCTAATTCGTTATTTACCCCATAGTTAATATCAAAGGGCTCACTAGAAATATCCATAATTTCGGCCACAGGCGTCCCTGTGGCTAGCAGCATTTTTCTCGTTTCTTCTGTATGGCGCGTCGAAGTAAGAATGAAGCCACTCACGTTCTGTTGAATGTAAGATTCGACAGTACGCTCCTCGCCAAGCTCGGTATAGGTCGAGTCGCCAATCATCAATGCATAATTAGCCTTATCGGCAACGGCCTTCACACCTAACATCACATCGTTAAACACATTGTTTCCGAAGGATGGGAGTAGTAATGCAATGGTTCTATTGTTGTCTGCACATAGCGATTGGGCGGCACGGTTAGGGATATAATTTAGCTCTCGCGCTGCATTTTTGATCTTAAGGGCGAGTGATTTAGAGATGCCACTAGAATTATTAAGCGCACGAGATACGGTAGTTTTGTGAACCCCCAAATGATTGGCTACGTCTGATATTTTTGTGCGTGACTTTTTTACCTTACTCATTCTTCGATCTTTTTATGTGCTGCTAGGTCCGCTAATCCGCGCGGAAGTGAGTGTTAATGTCGTGATGTTTTATTCGATATCAAAGGGCGTATAAAGTCTTCCGCCTGCTGAGAAACACACTCGAAAGTTTGTGTAACATCAATAATGAATGCGTTGTCTTTAGAAGGCAGCTCTAAGGCTGCAAACTGGCTTTCGAGCATAGCATCACCGTTAAAAAAATGCTCCCGTTGTTTTAATCGCGCACTAAGCACAGACTGTGACGCATGAAGGTAAATAAAGTGGCAGTGAGGCGCGATATCTTTGGTTAGCACGTCACGATAGGCTGAGCGCAGCGCTGAACAGCTTATAACCACGTTCCGGCCGGCGTGAATGTGTTGCTTGGCAATCATGTTTAACGTAATTAACCACTCCCATCTGTCTGCATCCTGCAGTGGTATACCTGAAGACATTTTTTCTACGTTTGCCTCGCTATGGTAACGATCTCCTTCTTCGAAAGGCATGTCAAAACGTTGGGCTAAATGCTGGCTCAATGTCGATTTTCCCGTCCCTGAAACTCCCGAAACGAAAAATACATGGCAATGGGTCATAAGCTTATCTCTCACATTAAAATTCAGGAGTACATCAAGAGCGAGTTATTTGGTCTCCATCTTACTCATAAATATTAGTTTGGAAACCGGTTGCGTTAAAGGGGTGATTATAATAGTGTTACCAGATAGCTATCTTGTATTAATAAATATTTAACATTGGCTGGGTTTTTCAACTTAGCTTGTAAAGGTAGCGGGTGATTTCCGTATTATGGCTTCGTCGACATGAAGACAATGTCACTAACAGGTACCAGAGAGCACGTATGACCGATACTTTTTCCCTTCTTTTTGTCGCCATTTGTAGCATTGTGCTTCTCACATATTTAGTTGTAGTTAGAAAAGTTCATGCTTTTATCGCTATCCTTGTGGCAGCAGCGTTTGTTGGCCTGGGTACGGGAATGCAAGCGGCCGACGTACTGGCTTCCATGCAGTCAGGCATGGGCAACACGCTGGGATTTGTAGCGACCATTGTTGGCCTTGGTGCTATGTTCGGGCAATTCTTAGAAGAATCCGGCGGCATTGATAGGCTTTCGCAAACTATCAACAATAAATTTGGTGATAAGAATAGTCAGTGGGCGGTTGTGTTAACGGGGTTTCTTGTTGCTATACCTGTCTTCTTTGAAGTGGGGCTTATCATATTAATGCCTCTTATTTATTCGTTAGCAAAGAAATCAGGAAAGTCGCTTATTTATTACGGAATCCCGCTCACAGCAGGACTCGCTGTCACTCACGCTTTTATTCCTCCAACACCAGGACCTGTAGCGGTAGCTTCAATTTTAGGAGCGGATATCGGCTTAGTCATTTTGTTCGGCTTTATCGTTGGTATTCCTTGCGCCTGTTTAGCCGGCCCAATTTACGCAACATTTTTAGCGAAACGCCTGCACGTACCTGTCCCAAACCATATCATTGAAGCTTCACATAAAAAGCCAAAGGAACTCCCCAGCTTTGGTTCAGTTGCGGCGCTACTGACATTTCCGCTAGTGGCTATTCTGGTGGGTACGTTGGCAAAGTTCACGCTTTCAGAAGGTGTCTTGAAGGAGGCGTTGCTATTTATTGGGCATCCCTTTATCGCCCTGACCATTGCAACCATTGCTTGTTTTAAAGTGCTAGGGAAAAAGCAAGGCTTATCAAGCGAACAAATTAGAAACATTGCATCAAGAGGGTTAGAGCCGGTTGCCTTAGTCATACTGGTGACAGGCGCGGGTGGCATGTTTAAACAAGTGCTCATCGATTCTGGGGCGGGGCAGGCTTTCGCTGATGTTGTCGCATTATCGCCGCTCCCACCATTGGCAGCCGGGTTTCTTATCGCAATTTCAGTCAGAATTATTCAGGGCTCGGCTACGGTGGCCATGTTAACGGCTGCAGGTTTAATGGGCCCTGTAGTGCAGGAACTGGCGTTTTCACCATCAGTACTCGCCCTGATGACAATTGCTATAGCGGCAGGTGCTACGGCCATGTCTCACGTGAACGATACGGGGTTTTGGATCGTAAACCGTTATTTTGATATTTCTGTGAAAGACACGTTTGTGTCTTGGACGTGTATGGCCACCCTAATAGGTTTTATTGGGCTTTTTCTCGTACTAATGCTTGGTTTATTTGTCTAATGTCCCAAGCGGCTCAGACCCACTTGAGTCGTTTTAGTGGAAACCGGTTTCAAGCTTTAGCGGCTCAAATGGCTTTAAGATTCACCATTTGAGGCATTATTACTAAACGTCTGTATATAAAGCTGCTCTACTTTATCTCGCGCCCATTGGGTTTTTCTAAGAAACTTAAGTGACGATTTAATCGAAGGATCGTTATTAAAGCAGTTCACTTTGATGCGGTAATACAATCCATCCCATCCGTAACGCTCGTGAAGTTGCGTGACGATTTTCTCTAGCGTTAAGCCATGTAAGGGATTATTAGGTTGCTGATTCATAAAGTGCCGCTGCTTGTTCTAAATTAAGACCCTATTCTAGCACGAACCCACTTGCTGCGTATCAATGCGCTAGGCTTTACTTTCAATTGTTTCACCCGTAGGTATTTGTTTTGTGTTCGGTATCAAAGGTTGGCTAGCGTCGTTCACTTTCGTCGATGGACTTCGCACTACTCTAGGCTTTCGTGGTGTTTTATAAAGCGGCCAAATAAGCTGTTCTTTCCAGTTGGCGTAAAACATACCCTCAATACCGTATTGTGCAGGGTACTGTCTGGTGATTTTAGCGGTTCCAAATAGTACATCCCAGAAGAACAACAGGTTTCCATAATTACCTTTATAGTTGGTCACGCCGTCATCGGCTTTTAATCCGTGATGCGCACTATGTGTTGAAGGCGTTGATATCGTGCGTTCAATTACCCAGGCCACAGGATGTAACCACCGAATATTGTAAAGTCTCTTATCCCATTTCCACTCTGCGTGGGCGCCAGTGATCACGGTAAGTTTAATCACCAAGTAAAAGGCATAGGTCCAACCCAATCCTAGGTAAATTAGTGCACCGGAAAACCATAGCGAAGGCATAAACAGGTAATAGAAAAAGTTATTTCTGTAAATAATGCGAACGCTCATGTACTTAGCGTTATGGTGGGCTCTATGTAAGTTGTAAAGAAATCGGGTGGAATGCGAAAGCCTATGCCACCAATATTGCATCATGTCATCGAAAATCAAAAGTAGCGCTATGTGCAAGAGAATAGGGGAATCTACAAGTATTCCCTGATATTGGGGAAATGCTAGTGCCATCATTGTTGCAGAACAAAATAGAACCAGTGGCTGAGTTACAATAAATAAGAGTAACGTACCTATCAGCTCTACTTTTCCATCATCGCTTACTTCTGTCGCTTTTTTAAATAGCTTACCATTCTTCGCTTCCAGCAAAGCAAACATGATAAAAACCGCTAAAATTGCCCATTGATAACCCATTGTAATGACTCCCACCAAGAGATTGTTGAGAGTGAATTTACATTGCGTTAACATGCAAGAATATATACTTGTATAGATTTGAATGTCATGTCTTACATTCACGGCAAGCAGCAAACCATTATGCCTGACGACTACGTCGCGCTTTGTTTGCCTTTTGGAACGCTAAGAACCTATGCGGCTACCTCGACAATTCACGATAGGGGAAGTAAAAACAAAGGGCTGTCTGTTGTGGTATCAGGAGAAGTAAAGATTGGTAATTATGGCCTGGACGGCAGTTATCAAATTACTACTGTATTGCAACGAGGAGATACGTTTGGCGAGTTCACATTGTATGCATCACTTGCAAGAACGCATCACGCTGAAGCGCTAACGGAATGTAAGGTATTACAAATACCTGAACCTGCTTTTCGTTCTCTGACAAGCCAACATCCAGCGATTGCTGAATTCATCACCCGGTCACTGGCAATAAAGCTTCACTCGGCGCTGGAAAGGTTGGATGATATTCGACGCTTACCCACTCACGTCCAGTTAGCTAAGCTAATTTATCAATCGTATCTTACCTCTAAGCACGTCTTTATACCGTTAAGGCAAAGCGATTATGCTGAAAGGTTGGGCGTTACCGTACTTACCGCACATAAATCATTAACGAAGCTGTATGATTTAAAGTTGATTGAAAAGCGCTACGGGGGCGTGGCAATTACCCAGGTCGAGCGACTGGAAGGTTTTTTGAAAGAAAGTTCGTCACTATTACCATTGTAAGAGTGGTTAATGTCCTCCACATGCGAGAGCGCCAAAAGACCCTCCCTCAAATTTATTCCACGCCCATGGCAACTCATGCATCAAGTATTACGCTGGCTTTAGCCCGCCTAAAATAATGTGCTGAATGTTGCTTAGCGTGCTCTCGAAGAAAGCGGGATCGCTTAAATCTTTACCGGTTACGGCTTTGATCTGCACGCTGAAATCGGCGTAATGCTGAGTAATGGCCCAAATGCTGAATATCAAGTGTATAGGGTCAACAGGCTTTAGCTTACCCGCTTCAATCCATTCGATAATGACGGCGCTTTTCGCGTCCAGCAGTGTTTTGAGCGGCGTTTCTAATTCCTTTATTAAAAGAGGGGCACCTTGTACCACTTCCATACAAAAAAGCTTAGATTCAGCTGGATTGTCCCTCGACATTTCAAGTTTTACTTTAATGTAGTCGCTCAGGGTTTCTATAGGGTCTTGTTCTGCTGAAAAGCTCTGAAGGGGCGTTAACCACACATCTAAAAGGTGGGTAATAACCGATAAGTACAAACCCTCTTTACTTTTAAAGTAATACAGTAAATTACTTTTTGAGACATTCGCTAGTTCCGATACTTGCTCTACAGTGGTGCCACTCACGCCGTTCTTTGAGAACAAGGAAAGGGCAGCATCCATAATGCGAGTACGCTTTTCTAATAACGCTTTTTCTCTTCGCTTTTGCGTGGTCGGGCTAAATGCTCTCGCTGATTTCGTAATTGTTTGACCTTCAGATTTACTCACTACTTGTCTCTTCTTTACCGGAATTTCCGTGATCAGGCGCTTAGTTTACGTGGAGTTCTCGTCGCTATAAACCCATTTGCACAAATATGCACCAATTAAGTTCAATTGCACTGGACTTGGTGTTCCAAATTGAACCAATAAGTCCAATTTGGGTTGTAGAATTTTGTAAGTGACTGAATTTTATGGGTTAAATAAATTGGCCTGCTTTATGCTGTTCACTAAGTATACCGCCACTTCAATGTTTTGAATTCGGCAACCTTAAAAAAAGCGGGATAAACCGCTTAAAACGCATACAAGCAGAGGTACAACATGGATATAGGTGTATTTATTCCGATTGGGAACAACGGCTGGCTAATTTCGAAAAATTCGCCTCAGTTCAAACCTTCCTTCGATCTCAACAAAGAGATTGTAATGAAGGCTGAAAAGTACGATATGGATTTTGCGCTCTCTATGATCAAACTGCGAGGGTTTGGCGGTGAAACCGAATTTTGGGACTACAACTTAGAGTCGTTTACGTTAATGGCAGGCCTTGCTGCTGTTACCTCAAAAATTCAACTATATGCCACGGCTGCCACACTAGTCTTGCCGCCTGCAATCATGGCGCGCATGGCCAGTACCATCGACTCTATCTCTAACGGACGTTTTGGCGTAAACCTAGTCACTGGCTGGCAACGCCCTGAATACTCGCAAATGGGTATGTGGCCGGGCGATGAATTTTTCGGTAACCGCTATGAGTATTTGGATGAATACATTCAGGTAGTCAAAGAATTATGGGAAACCGGAAAAAGCGATTTTAAAGGCGAGCATTTCCAAATGGATGATTGCCGAATGTTGCCCAAGCCACAGCGAAAAATTCCACTTATCTGTGCCGGTCAAAGCGCAGCAGGCATGGATTTCTCTGCCCGTCATGCCGACTATAATTTCTGCTTTGGTAAAGGCGTAAATACACCTACCGCTTTTGCACCAACCGCAGCGCGCTTAACTGAAGCGGCTGAAAAACACGGTCGCAGCGTAGGTTCAGCGGTACTTATCATGGTTATTGCCGATGAGACGGATGAAGCCGCCATGGCGAAATGGGAAAGCTATAAAGACGGCAAAGATCAGTCAGCGTTGGACTGGATGGCAACGCAAGGAGCTGCTGATAAGAAATCGGGTAAAGACACGAATATCCGCGATATGACCAACCCAACCTCAGCAGTAAACCTGAACATGGGGACGCTGGTGGGTTCCTATGAGTCGGTGGCCTCTATGCTTGATGAAATAGCCACAGTGCCGGGCTGTGAAGGTGTATTGCTGACCTTCGATGACTTCCTTAAAGGCATGGATGATTTCGGCACTAAAATTCAGCCGCTAATGAAATCCCGTCAGCATTTGCTTAGCACATCGGGAGCCGCCTAATGTCAGCAGGTGAAATATTTGAGGTCTCAGGGTGCTTTCAAGCGCGCCAGACGGGGCAGCCCGTACTGCCAGCTAAGCCTGAACCGTTGACGTTAAACCCTGCGGAAACTGCCGTTATTGTGGTGGATTTGCAAAACGCTTATGCCAGTAAAAACGGCTACTTAGACAAAGCGGGTTTTGATGTGTCCACTACGGCGCCAGTCATTCAAAATACCATTAAAGTGCTTGAAACAGCGCGGGCTGCAGGCATGCCTGTGGTGTTCTTACAAAATGGATGGGATGCCGACTACAAGGAGGCCGGCGGCCCCGGTTCGCCGAACTGGTATAAGTCTAATGCCCTTAAAACCATGCGCAAACAACCAGAGCTTAAGGGAAGTTTGCTGGCCAAGGGTACTTGGGATTACGCGCTTGTAGATGCGCTAAAGCCTCAAGATGGCGACATCATTATTCCTAAAACCCGTTACAGCGGTTTTTACAATACTAATTTAGACAGCATGCTGCGCGCACGCGGTATTCGCAACTTAGTGTTTACAGGCATTGCAACCAATGTCTGTGTGGAATCTACGCTGCGCGATGGCTTCCACCTGGAATATTTTGGTGTGGTGCTGGCCGATGCGGCATATCAAGCTGGCCCGCCAGACATTCACGAGGCCTCACTTTTCAACATTCAGACGTTTTTCGGGTGGGTGTCTACCACCGCGCAGTTCTGTGAAGTATTTGAAGGGACGAGTTAGGTGCTTTCTTCTTAGCATCTACTAGCCACGCAGACAAAAACAACACGATAAATCAGTTAGCAAGAATTGAAGTAAACCATTTATAGGCGCTAGGCAGCAACGCATAGAAAGCGCAACGAAAAGGATAAGAACATGCCAAAGAAAGCCATTATTCCAGCAGGTACATCAACACCTATAGCTCCTTTTGTTCCAGGCTCTATGGCTGACAATATTCTGTATGTGTCAGGTACCTTACCGTTTGACGAAAACAACGACGTAGTCCATGTGGGTGACGCCGAAGCACAAACGCGCCACGTTCTAGAAACCATTAAAAGTGTCATCGAAGAAGCGGGCGGCACTATGGATGACGTCACCTTCAACTCAATTTTTATTACCGATTGGGATGACTACGCCGCGGTAAACAAAGTATACGCCGAGTACTTTCCAGGTGAAAAGCCAGCGCGCTACTGCATTAAGGTTGGGCTGGTAAAGCCTGAAGCCTTAATTGAAATTGCGTCTGTAGCACACATTGGGTAGGCGATTATGTTTGGACTTCCCGCGAACTGCGCCCACTGGTTTTATATAGGTGAGCTTTATGCATTCTGAAGTGCAGGCAAGCTACGCCCACATTAGCGGCGAAATGAACGGCGAAATGCGTAACAAGTTACATTACGAAATACACGGTCTGACGTCGCCCGACGCACCTACGATTGTGTTTAGTTCAGGGCTGGGCGGGGCCGCTAAATTTTGGCAGCCGCAACTGGGTGACTTTGCCCAAGACTACAGAGTGATCACTTACGATCACTATGGCACCAACAAAAGTGTGGGTGACTTGCCAGCGAATTACAGCATTTCAAATATGGCGGATGAACTCGCTGCACTTCTTAGAAAACTTGAAGTGCAAGCGTGCCATTTCGTCGGTCACGCGCTGGGTGGTTTGGTGGGGCTTGAGCTTGCTTTGTCTAAACCTAAGCTTTTACAAAATTTAGTGCTGGTAAATGCGTGGAGCAGTCCAAATCCGCACACATTGCGCTGCTTTAATATACGCAAAGCGTTATTGGCGGCAGGCAGAAAGGACATGTATTTGCAACTTCAGGCGCTGCTGCTGTTTCCGCCTGATTGGATAGCCGCGAATGCCGCCCACTTGGCAGAGGAAGAGGCGCACTTACTCAACCATTTCCCTAACGAGGAAAACTTGCTCGCCCGCATTGGTGCCCTTAGTACGTTCAATATTGATAATAGTTTGTACGCCATCACCACACCAACGTTAGCGCTAGCCAACAAAGACGACACCTTGGTGCCGTGGCAGCGTTCACAGATGTTGGCTGAAGCTATGCCCAACGCCGAATTGTCGGTCATGGAATACGGCGGGCATGCATCAAGCATTACAAACACAATTGCGTTTAATGAACTGCTGCGCAGCTATTTAGGGCAAGTGGCCTAACGTGAACATGACACTGCATCAGGCTTTGGGGTGTTTTCAGCTAAAGAGGCGAAAACTTTCTAAGCAAGCTGCAAGTACAGCGTCAACGCGAAAGCAGCTAGAAATGGGCTAAGCGCAAAAACCGAGAACATAGTGCAGTGTTTAAAAGATTTGATAAAACTGGAATGAATTTAAAATGACTGATACACAAAATACAGAGTTTAAAACAACTAGCCCGCTTGACGAGGTTGGACTAGCCCAACTCTTTACCGATGCGCATACCCATACCAAATGGCACGACAAACCTATTTCAGAAGCCGTGTTGAAACAGCTGTACGACTTAGTAAAAGTAGGCTCGACATCGGCGAATTGTAGCCCAGCGCGATTTGTTTTCATTACCTCAGATGAAGGGAGAGAAAAGCTCAAACCTTGCCTTTCAAGCGGTAATGTTGAGCAAACCATGACCGCACCCTGTACGGTTATAGTGGCCTACGACGAAGAGTTCTACGAAGAGCTTCCTACCTTATTCCCTTATGCAGATGCGAAAAGCTGGTTTACTTCAAGCCCAGAAGCGGCCTATGAGACCGCCATGCGCAATAGCTCTATGCAAGGGGCTTACTTAATAAGCGCCGTTCGCGCCCTAGGCCTTGACGCTGGCGCCATGTCTGGTTTCAACCCCACATTACTTAACGAAACTTTCTTTTCAGATAGCACGTGGAAGGTAAATTTTTTACTGAACATTGGCTACGGCGATAAAGAAAAAGTACATAAACGCTTACCTCGCTTAAGTTTCGAGCAAGCTTGCCACATCGTGTAACGCCAATTTAAAGGATATTTGTATGACTATTACAGCAATAAAAAACGCAGTAACAGAAGTGCTACCCGCGGTAACTCCCGAAGCTTATCGAGAAGGTATGTCGAGTTTAGCGGCAGCGGTAAACGTCGTTACAACCACTGGCCCAGAAGGGCATGCAGGCTTTACGGCGACCGCCGTATGTAGCGTAAGCGATAACCCTGCAACGCTGCTGGTTTGTTTAAATCGCGGTGCGTCTGTACATCAGGTTTTTAAAAACAGCAGGCATTTGGTTATCAACACCCTTACTTCACAGCATCAGTTAATTTCAAACACATTTGGTGGCAAAGCGCCCATGAACGAACGCTTTGAAATTGGTGATTGGGTTGAATCGACGACCGGCTGCCCAAGACTTGCCGATGCTGCAGTCAGCTTCGATTGCATTATTACAGACGTTAAAAGTGTGGCCACTCACGACGTTATTTTTTGCCAGGTGGTGGATATCAAGCAAGACCCAGAAGCCGACGCGCTTTTATATTATCAGCGCGGCTATCACAGCGCATGTAAAGACGCATAACTAAAGGATTAGACAAATAATGAAAGTAGTAGGCCACTTTATTAACGGTGAAACCTGTACCCCAAAGGGGCGCATGCAAGATGTTTATAACCCTGCAACGGGGGAAGCAGAGA
This sequence comes from Alteromonas sp. G4i13, assembly GCF_054960505.1. NCBI lineage: Bacteria > Pseudomonadati > Pseudomonadota > Gammaproteobacteria > Alteromonadales > Alteromonadaceae > Alteromonas > Alteromonas sp. G4i13. Next base: position 70,591 of record NZ_JBHNYX010000020.1, read on the forward strand.
AGCTGGTTTTACTGGCGTCAAAAGCGACGGTAAACGATGCTATCGTCAGCGCGCAACATGCGTTTGTTGAGTGGCGCAATACGCCAGTGAGTAAGCGCGCTCGCGTTATGTTCAAATTTAAAAGCTTACTTGAAGAGCATGCCGATGAAATTATTGCGTTAATTGGTGCGGAGCACGGCAAGATAAGCCACGACGCGGCAGGCGAATTACAGCGCGGTATCGAAAATGTTGAGTTTGCCTGTGGTGCACCCCAGTTGTTAAAGGGCGAGCACAGTAAAAATGTTGGGCCAAGCATAGACTCTTGGAGCGAGTTTCAGCCTCTTGGCGTGGTGGCGGGAATTACACCGTTTAACTTTCCGGCCATGGTGCCCCTTTGGATGTTTCCGCTTGCCATTGTATGCGGCAACACCTTTGTTTTAAAACCCTCTGAGCGCGATCCAAGCTGCGCTATTTTCCTAGCCAAGCTACTCAAAGAAGCAGGGCTACCCGACGGCGTTTTTAACGTCATTAACGGCGACAAAGAAGCGGTTGATCAAATACTTGATGACGAGCGCATTAAAGCGGTGAGTTTTGTGGGTTCAACGCCCATCGCCGAATACATCTATTCGAAAGCCAATGCTAATGGCAAGCGCTGCCAAGCATTAGGTGGCGCTAAAAACCACGCTATTGTGATGCCCGATGCCGACATCGACAACGCAGTAAATCAGCTTTTAGGTGCTGCTTTTGGCTCGTCAGGCGAGCGCTGCATGGCGTTATCAGTCGTGGTTGCCGTAGGTGACAAAGTGGCAGATGAAATTGTAGATAAAATGCAATCAGCCATGGAAAGCTTAAAAGTAGGGGCTTTTGACGATGCGACTAACGATTTCGGCCCGCTTATTACACTTCAGCACAAAGAGAAAGTAGAAGGCTACATCACCAGTGCGGCTGAGCAAGGGGCTGATGTAGTCGTTGATGGCAGAAACCCTAGCGTAAAAGGCTACGAGACGGGGTTCTTCTTAGGTGCAACACTTATCGACAAGGTTACGCCTGAAATGGCCAGCTACAAAGCTGAGATTTTTGGCCCTGTACTACAAGTTATGCGCGTTAAAAGCATGGAACAAGCTATGCAGCTCATTGACAGCCATGAATACGGCAATGGTACGTGTATTTTCACCCGAGATGGCGAGGCTGCCCGCTACTTCTCAGACAATATCCAAGTGGGCATGGTAGGCATAAACGTACCGCTGCCAGTGCCTGTGTCTTATCACAGCTTTGGTGGTTGGAAGCGCTCACTCTTTGGTGACCTTCACGCATACGGCCCGGATGGCGTACGCTTTTACACCAAACGCAAAACCATTACTCAACGTTGGCCTTCAAGCGGCATTCGAGAAGGAGTGAGCTTTTCATTTCCAAGTTAATGTCATGGCGTATTGACCTTGATTAACCATAAATGACCATAAGAACTTTGCCTTTGCGAAATAACGAAGCAGCCTTTATGGCGCAAAGTTGCTCGCAGCAGGTAAAAGAACAGAGATTTAGGCTCAGCCATGAGCTATCAATAATAACAATTTAAAACCGCAAGCCTTTGGCAGTTCCTCTCCAGTCCTGCCTTAGGTTTGCACCCCAGTGGCAATCGATATGCAGTTCACGTCGACCGTTACTCTTATAAAAATATCGGGACAACACCGCCGCAAGGCTTGTTAAAAAGAACTATAAACGAGAGTAAAACATGCATACGTTAAACACACACAAGCGTCTGCTGGCGTTAACCGTAGCTATGGCGTTAAGTACGCCAGCGGCCTTTGCTGCAGAGAATGTTTGGGAAAGTATTGAAGTTACCGCGCAAAAGCGCAACGAGAATATAAGCGATGTAGGGATCGCTATTACTGCGTTTTCTGGTGAACAATTAGAGGCACTTGGCCTTGAAAGCAGTACTGAGCTTATCGCGTTTACCCCTGGCGTATCGTTGGCCGGTGATATCGGTGGTCAGCGTGCTATTTTCAATATTCGAGGCGTGGTGCAAAACGATTACGCTGACTTGGCGGAAGCGCCGGTGGCGGTATACGTTGACGGTGGCTATTTAGCCAGTACCCAAGCACAAACCTTTGGTTTATTCGATGTGGCTCGCATCGAAATTCTTAAAGGCCCACAGGGAACATTATTCGGAAGAAATGCTACAGGCGGACTGGTTAATACGATCACCGCCAAGCCCACTGCAGATACAGAAGGCTACGCGGAATTTACTGCCGCACGTTTCGAGCAATACCGCTTCGAAGGGGCGATATCAGGCGAACTAGCAGACGGCATTTATGGTCGCTTTTCTGGGTTTACCAATCAACAAGGTGAGATACTAGAGAATATTTATGAAGACGGTGCTGCACCCGATACCCGTTTAGGCTCTGTGGGAGGCGGGGAAGATGGGTACAACGATGATACTAAAGCGTTTCGTGCTCAGCTGCTGTTCGATATTGGTGAGCAAGGCTCGTTACTGCTAAGCGGAAACTGGTCAGATACAACCAAAAGTGAAGGCCCTTATCAGGTGGTGAACACCACCGAGATAAAAGATGCCGACGGCAATGTGATTGACGTTATTTATGCTGCTGACGACCCGCTTGGCTGCGACACTATTCAGGCAGGCGTGTGCGTAGACGGCAACTTCAATGGCGATCCTTTCCGTCCCGTTCAAGGCGGCGACTTCAACGGTAACTTCGACCCTGATGGATCGGGCAATAAAGTAAATAAAGACTTTGCCTTTGACGATCAAAACAAAATCAAATCGAAAGGCCTCGCGGCAACATTAGACTATGCATTTGAAAGCTTCGATTTCTTCGCCATGTCTGATTACAAAGAGTTTAAACGTACCGTTGGCCTCGACTCCGACCAAACCGCGTCACCCGAACTTATTTTTCAATCTAACAGCACCATAGAGCAGTTTAGCCAAGAATTTCGATTCTCAGGTGAATCCGCAGACTTAAAGTGGGTTGGGGGGGGTTATTACCTTTCTATCGATACGGACTATAGCCAAGGCTTGGCGGGTTCACCCACCACCTTTTTCTTAGGCGGTGAAGAAAATAACACCCTAGTGTCTCTTGAAACCGAGTCTTATTCTGTATTTGGGCAAATAGACTATAGCCTGAGTGACGATCTTGTTCTGGTTGGTGGGTTGCGTTACACCCGTGAAGACAAAGACTTTGTAGGTAATGTGTATCAGAACGAGAATACTAACGACCGCGTTATCGAAATTGATACCACTACGACCTCTTTAGAAACTTTGGTCGATTCTAACGATCAAAACCTGTGGTCGGCCAAGCTACAGCTGGAATACAGTGTGGGTAATAGTTTGTACTATGCAGGCATCAATCGGGGCGTAAAAGCGGGGAGTTTCAATGCCCCGCTTCAAGGAGGTTTCAGCTTGTACGAACCTGAAGAACTTACTGCGTATGAAGCGGGTTTAAAGCACAGTTTTATGCAGGGAAGCGGCGTTTTTAATGCCAATGTTTTTTATTATGACTACAGCGATTACCAGTCGTTTTCGTGGGTGAATAATGCGGGGGTGGTGTCAAACGAAGAAGCCTCATTTAGCGGCGTTGAATTAGAAGTGTTCTTAACCCCGACAGATAGCTTAGATGTTATGGTTAACTTTTCATATACCGATGCAGTGGTTGAAGACTTAGAAGTGGCTTCTGGGTACTTTGCTGATACAACGCCGCCATTCACCCCAGAGTATCAAGCGTCTGCCATGCTTCGCTATAACTGGGACGCCTTCGACGGCAATATGGCAGCCCAACTGTCAGCCAATTATCAGTCGGAAACCTTTCACAATGCGCGGAATTTTACCGCTCATGAAATTGATAGCTATGCCACGGCTGATACTCGTTTAACCTGGGTAGACGCTGAGGATAAATGGCTAATAGCGGCTTATGTAGATAACCTGTTTGACTCAGACCACGAACTTATTGGCTTTGACGTAACTGGTTTTTATGGAACCAGCCAGATTTCCTATGCGAAGCCTAGGACGTATGGCGTAACGGTAAGACGTAATTTCTAATTAGGCGTAGTTGCGCTTTGTTTAACAATATAAAGCGTATCACCTACTTCTAAAAAGAAACGTGCGTAGCTAACCTAAATACCGACGTAGCAAAACGGTATTTCGGTTTTGCGTTAACATAGCGCGCGAAGCGGCAGTATTTTTGCTTTTCTTTTTTGATAGGGGCTGTTGACCTTTGTTGTACACCAAAGATCAGCAGGCCCCAATAAAGGTTAGCAGCGAGCCTCTAATCTAATCGTTACGCCGTTGAGAGCGCTGACGCATTTTTTAACCTACCGCTTTGCCGAGCATGACGCTGTGTAAAAAGAAGCAACAAGTAATAGCAAACCCAATAAGGAAATAGATCGTGGATAACACCAACAATCAGACCATGACAAAACCTTCCCATTACGATGGCGATTTATGGAATGAAGATTTAGCGCCAACCAACGCGGAAACCAGAACCTGGGTGTGGAAAGACTATGCGGCATTATGGGTTGCGATGGTGGTTTGTGTACCTACTTACCTCTTATCTGCGGGCCTGGTATCAGAAGGCATGAATTGGTATCAAGCGGTTATCACCGTACTGTTGGGCAACATCATCGTGCTTGTACCTATGATGTTAATTGGTCATGCAGGTGCAAAATACGGCTTACCTTTTCCCGTATTATTACGTAGCGCATTTGGCACCAAAGGCGCGAAAATTCCTGCTTTGGCCCGTGGGCTTGTTGCATGTGGCTGGTTTGGAATTAACACATGGGTAGGCGGCAGTGCCATTTACGTTATTTTAAATAGCGTGAGCGGCGACGCATTTGTGGGACAGGCACTACCATTTTTAGGTATCGATATCACACAAACTCTGTGCTTCTTCGCTTTCTGGGCGATGCATTTGGTTTTTATAAAACACGGCACCGAATCTATTCGTTGGCTTGAAACTTTTGCTGCACCATTTTTGATCTTAATGGGCTTAGCGCTTCTTGGTTGGGCATACGTTAATGCTGGTGGGTTTGGCGAAATGTTGTCAACGCCGTCTCAGTTTGTTGAAGGTGGAGCCAAAGAAGGGCAGTTTTGGACAGCCTTCTTCGCGGGCTTAACCTCCATGGTGGGCTTCTGGGCAACCATGGCGTTGAACATTCCCGATTTCACGCGTTTTGCAAAATCACAAAAAGACCAAATGTTGGGCCAAGCTATTGGCTTGCCATTACCCATGGCGCTGTTTGCCTTTATCGGTGTAGCGGTAACGTCAGCAACGGTCACCATTTATGGTGAGGCCATATGGGACCCTGTGGCACTTGCCGGTCGAATGGGCGGCATGGGTGTAGTGCTGGCACTTGCTGCATTAGCACTTGCGACGTTAACCACAAATCTAGCCGCTAACATGGTAGCCCCAGCTTATGGCTTTTCGAACATGGCGCCTTCGAAAATAAGCTTCAAAATGGGCGGCTATATAACCGCTGGTATCGGCGTCGCTATCTTCCCTTGGAAGCTTCTTGAAACCGCGGGTGGCTACTTATTTACGTGGCTTACGGGATATTCTGCGCTACTTGGCCCTATCGCGGGTATTCTAATTGCCGACTATTTTATCTTAAGAAAATCGACCTTAAACATAGATGCGCTATTTCAACACAGTGGCGAATATGGCGCGAACAATGGCTGGAACATGGCGGGTGTGACTGCGCTTATTATTGGTATTTTGCCTAATATTCCTGGCTTTATGCACGCGGCAGGGTTTGTAGAAAGCGTGCCTGCTATTTTCGATACGCTTTACGCCTACGCATGGTTTGTAGGGTTAATCATCGCCAGCATGGTTTATCTGCTGCTCTCCAACAGAGCACCCGTCACCATGCAGGCAAAAAGCGCCACCCAATAATGGGGTCAGAGTACATTTCTGAGTAGTAAACTAACGGGGTCGGAGTAATTTTCTGTGTAGTAGACTAATGGGGTCGGAGTACTTTTCTACGAAATGTACTCTGCCCCCCCAAATATACTTCGACAGGGTTATTTTCGCTTCATATTTTCAAAAAGCGAGGGTTCCCAAGGCCGCATCGCCATTAAAAGGCCAATGTGCTGGCGTTCTTCAATTGGTAGGGCATTATCTTCGCTGCTGAGTTTTGCTGCTTCTTGTCGCAGTTGTTCAAGACGGCGCTGAATAATCGAAACCGAGGTCTGAGAATAGCGGCCGCGTAAATAGAAACGGAACATCCATGGCTCGTTCTTCTTTGGAGCCATAAACTTCACCATTACTTCCTGCTCCATAAATTTTTCTAGCGGACCACCAGGGATCCAGCGAAAGTTTTGCGCAATGAGCAGCTTGTAGCGGTTATTCGGTAACAGCTCTATAAGCTTAAGTTTGTCTAAGGTTGTCATTAGCTTAATGCCCTCGACCTCAGAAATATTGTAGTGCTTGATGATTTCCGAGAATCGCCAGCCATCACGCACACATACGGCTGCAAGCAGTAGCTTGGGATTGGCAAGTAGCTCCATTTCTTGCTTCTCAGACAGCTGTGATATTTTTTCCTGCTGCTTTTGCGACAGGCTAAAAAGGTCGCTCAATGACAAATTTAGGCATTCACAAATCTGTTCCAGTTTATCGAGGCTGAAAGCCTGTAAAGAGAAATTTCGTTTTACGCTGGCCTCGCTTACGTTCAGTTTCTGTGCGATCTGTTTGTAGGTAAATCGCTGCTCTCGTAAACATTGTTTAAGCGTGTCGTAAACAAGGTTAATTTGGCTCATGGTATTAAATATTTATACTTGTGGTGTAATGTAATACTACATCAGCGATTGTGGTTTACGAAATTTATTCTTGGTTCTAGTGTAGAACATGTTCAGGCACATCTCGCCTTTACATACTAGGAGCAAGTGATATGAAAAATTCGCGTTCAACATTGATGTTAACTGCACTATTAGGTAGTGCGCTTCTTACCCATTCTGTAATGGCAGATGACTCTATCGACCACAGTGGCAAAGCCAGTAAACATAGCGCGCTTGCTGCATCTGAAGGCTTAGCAACGACGGCGTCAGTAGCGAGTGCCGTAGTCGCTGTTCCGGTGATACTAACCGGCAGTGCTGTAGTGGCAGGTAGCGCAGTTGCTGAAAGTGTGATTGACGAGAGTAGCCGCAGTATTCACGGAGCTAGTCATCATTCCTCCGTTGATAATAACCAGCCGTTAGTGATTACCGAAACAATCATTACTGCAGACCCTGCGCCAAACAAAGTCGTTGCGACCACTAACACAACAACGACTACGACAACTACTACCACAACTAAACGCTAACGGTTAATTAATTGCTCGAACTTTGAAGCGCGATTGGACGCTATAAAAGTGGCTATAGTTTGGTAAAACACTGCTAAAGCGAAGCGTTGTGCATCTAGCGCTTCATAATAAATAGCGAGCGCTTTAGGTGGCTCTTATCAGTGCAAGTCGAGAGAATTTAAGCAGGGAAGAGTATGAAAACATTTTTGTATTCAATAGCTGTGGCTTTGGTACTACTTACTGCCAACGCTAATCACGCTTTGGCAGGTAGTCAGCAGCACGGAAAACCTTCGTTTTCACCAGAAGCCATTGCCATTTTTTCTAAAGAAGTAGAAAAGTATGCGGCAAGCCAAGGAGCTCGTGCCTTCATTATTGCAAGGCGAGGCAGACCGATTGAAGACATGCCGGAGGGCATTCGCTTTACGCACACAGCTATTGCTATCTACTCAAGCATTCAGCTAGATAATGGAGAGACAGCCAAAGGCTATGCAATCCATAATTTGTATCAGGATGCTGATGAACAAGACGTGAGTCATCTAGTTACCGATTATCCTGTAGATTTTTTCTGGAGTGCTTATGCGCTCGAGGCAGGCCTGGTTATCCCCTCGGTTGCCGTGCAGCAAGCGCTTATAAGTATGTACAGCGAAGATAGAGCCAAATTGTTGCATAACCCACGCTATTCAGTCGTTGCCAACCCATTCAACAGTGAACGACAGAACTGTACCGAGTACACATTAGATGTGCTGAATGCTGCGGTGTACTCCACCACAGATATAGCCCAATTAAAAGCTAATGCAAAAGCATATTTTACGCCGCAAAAGGTCAACATGAGCCGCGCCAAACTTGGCTTGGCGAGTATATTCAGCGACGGCGTGACGCTGTCCGATCACGGTCGTAAGGTGGAAACAACTACATTTGGAAGCCTTGCTCGTTACATGCAGAAATACGATTTATCGAAAAAGGCAGTTATTTTTGCGATCAACGGTGAGACAACTATTATCGAGGAATTTAACAATGCAGACTCAGAATAAACCAACGAAAGCATTTCGAATAGCATCACTGGCAGCCCTAATTGTGGGTGTAGGCGCTTATTTTATCGGCCTTTACAATGCCCCAATGGCGCTTAATGAAAAAGGTTATTACTTCACTATTATGTTATTTGGCTTGTTTTCTGTAGTGAGCTTACAAAAAACGGTACGCGATAAAATGGAAGGTGTGCCAACTACCAAAGCGTATTTCCTTGCATCAGCTGTAGCTACTGCATCAGCCATCGTATTGTTAGTGGTTGGCTTATTAAATGCTGAGCTTTTATTAAGTGAAAAAGGCTTCTTCGGCATGGCCTTCACTCTAAGCCTCTTTGCCGCTATTACGGTGCAGAAGAACGTACGCGATAGCCAAACTACCGACGAGTCACGCAACACAAAAAGCGATACTCAAAGCAGCGCTACTGAGCACGAAGACTCTCCCAAAGTGAAAGCCGCTTAAAAAATGGGGTCAGAGTACATTAAATTAATGGGGTCGGAATACATTTCTAAGTAATGTACTCTGACCCCATTAGTTTTACGATTTACGCTTTTGGTTTCAGCGCATTTTCAGTATGGTAGGTGTAACGCTGGTTCGGCATTCAGCCAGCTTGTTTAACGCATCAGGGATGAATTATGCGCAAACCCGTTAAATACCGAATAGCTTTTCTAATAGTTGCTGCTGCTTGCTTTTATGTGGGCACATTATTTTTACCTGAAACCCTTCCTGACATAACCTTCTCCTTTGAAAGTATTTGGGCTAATACACAGTGGCGTAATACCTTGCTGGTCACGTTGGCATATTTTGTCTTTTTGCCTGTACTTTACTATTTCTGGATCATTCGAATTGGCAAACAGGCGCTGTGGAAATTATTGTTAGTTCTTTCTTTAAGTAGTTTGGTCGGACGCTATAACTATCCAGAGCAGTTAGCCTATTACTTTGAATTCATTACCTATCTTAAATATCCGATTATTGCCGTATTGATGGTGATAGAAATTCTCCTTCTGGTAACGATAGTTAAAGCGTTGTGGGGGGCTCGAAAGCTCTCTGGCGATCCGCGAATTCACATGCTGGAACAATATGAAGGCGATAACATTTATGAAAAAGGGTCGAAAGAAGCAAAGAAGTTAGAGTTGGCACTTATGTTTGCTCATGAGCCCGCCAGTTGGTACTACGCCATACCTCGTTTTAGTAAAAACCATGTTCCCGCCATAGCCAATCTGCATTTATGGTCCGCACAGTGGTGGCATGTGTCACTGGTTTGTGTAGCGCTTGTAGTTGCGACGTATGCAAGTTATCTCGCCATAGCACTTTGGAGTGAAACGGTTGCCATTGTGGTGGCAACCTTGGTTTTTTACCTCATAGTGATGTTTATTGCTAACTACAGAGTCAGCAAGCATTACTCTGTTTACCTTATAAAAGATAAGCTTATGGTGAATAATTCGTGGTGGGGAATGACTGTTATTCCACTTTCCAATATTAAACAAGTAGAAACAGGCAGTTGGACGGCTGCTTCAACAAAAGAACAGTTCCATTTCGGTAGAGGCAACGCAAACGTTAAGCTTACCTTTGTGTCAGAACAAAAGTATTACTCGGGTTTAGCGACTTTTATTGAGCCGATGGACACACTTTATCTCAGTGTCGACGACCCGTCAGCATTGCGTGGGATTTGTCAGCCCCAACAACACGCCGAATAAATGGGGTCAGAGTACATTACTAAAAAAGTACTCTGACCCCATGATCTCAAAATGCTAGTCGGTTTCGGCTTGCCATTCAGCTAATTGCTTAGCGATTTGTGCTGAGACTCGTTCGTCAACTATTGCGGCGCGCCGATTCATTTCGTGGTGCCATTGGCTGTTTTGTTTAATATGTGAAGGTACTGGCGCATGACGGTTCAAAGGACCCGGGTAATAGTATGCGTCAGCAACGTCTGAAAGCTTTTGATTCGTGCCGTCTGCAAATCGTGCTGAAATGCTGGATAAAGGGGAGTTCAATTCACTCTTTTCGTTAAGCAAAACAAGCGTAGGAGTAGAAATATCGGGTATTGTCGATGTGGAAAAGTGGGTCCATACTGTCGCAATATTTAGGTCCTTAAGTTTAAAAATAAAGGGCACAAACTCATTGAGCGCTTCTCCCCGCTTTAACGATACAGGCTGCTTTAATGTATGCATTGCGCCAAACAGAAGAATCGCTTTATCGTTTTGTTCAGCTATCTGCTTCACAGTTTTTTCATAGTTAACAATGCGTGTTTTGGTGAGAGACTGCCATTGCTCTTTGCTCAATCCTTCCCATTTAAACTCTGGTTCAGCTAGAGCTATGCGCACTTTATGGTTTGACGATGCATTGAGTAACCTTAGTTTCTGCACAAAATGTCGGTAATGCTTATATTGCCACGCCATGAAATAAATACTGTCCTGCCACAAAGGCTCTAACTCTTGCAGTGAAACCTTTGTATTGGGGTTAAGCAGATAATCATCCAACTCGGGCTGGTAATGGCTATTACCGAACTCAGTCACAATAACGTCGACACTCTCAAAGATATCACGATCAGACAGAGCGTTGATTAAGAGCTCTGTCGGTGCTGCGGAGCCGTGTATATCACCAATTGCCACGATTTGATGTTCGCTTAATAAATGCTTAAAGGTTTGATTTACCTTGTTGTTCCCAGAATTAGCGATATGAGTTGAAGGCGAAACCTCGTTAGCAAAAGAAGTGTAAGGTAATAACACCGAACACATAACAATGACGAAAAGCGAATAAATCGAGAAAGAGTGGTAGCGCATCATATATATGAAAGAATAGTTTGTTTGTAATTGATTATCATTATTATTTATTGTAAATGAAAGGGGAGGTAAACATAAAACGGACGTTTTTACGTAATTAAATTAAAATAAAGTGGTATGAAGGTCATTGGCTTTAAAAAGGTGAATGAGTTGTAAAGTCTGCCGCTTCTCCTTTATTACGGACCAATGTCGAATTGATTCGGCTCGAGTGCTTGCGTATTCTCGACATACTTAATGAAATAACTGCTATAGGTGACAAACGTTGTGTGTGAACTTTTAGGCATGAGTGCGAACACTCCTACTGACCTATGTTTTAGTTTTACCGGGCTGACTCGCCGCGGTGGTGAAACAGGGCCGCATAAAGACGGCTGGGGCGTTGCTTTTTATGAAGGGAAGGGTGTGCGTATGTTTCACGATCCCGAGCCTTGCGCCACATCACCCATCGCAGACTTTGTTTCGAAGTTGCCCATAAAAAGCAAGAATGCGATTTGCCATATTCGTCAGGCTAATGTGGGTAACATTAACTTAGCTAACACGCACCCCTTTACTCGCGAACTGTGGGGGCGATACTGGGTGTTTGCGCACAACGGACAACTCCCTAATTTCTCGCGCCGTACGGGTGTTTACGAAGCAGTTGGGGATACCGATAGCGAAGAGCTTTTCTGCGATATTATGAATAACGTTAGGCAAAACCTCCCTCGAGACGCTATGCCTGAGCAGTTAGCTGAAACGTTAGTTTCACTTGCAAAGGAGTACGCTCAGCAAGGTGTATTCAATTGCTTGCTGAGCAATGGCGACTGGTTATTTACGTTCTGTAGTACAAAGTTAGCTAGCATTACCCGCAGAGCACCTTTTGGCCCCGCTTGTTTGAGTGATGTAGAGGTGGAAATTGATTTTGCAGCTGAAACCACGCCAAAAGATGTAGTGAGCATTATTGCTACTGAACCGCTAACAAACGATGAACAGTGGGATATCTACGAACGGGGTGAGTGGAAGCTATGGCAGGAAGGCGAAGTCATAGCCTCGGGTAAAGTGGATGTCCCTGAACACAAAAAAGAAGCCGAAATGGTTGCACCAGATCCATCGCTTCACGACTAATCACGAACTATGGGGTCAGAGTAACTTAAATGGCCCCGCTCTCAAAAAGCTCGGCGCTGAGTTAGTAACCCAGCGTAATAATGTACTCTGACCCCATAACTCGAACTATGGGGTCGGAGTAACTTTAATTGCTCCACTCTCAAAAAGCTCGGTGCTGAGTTAGTAACCCAGCGTAATAATGTACTCTGACCCTAATATTCAGGTTAGCTAGCTCGATAATGTACTCTGACC
>NZ_JBHNYX010000021.1:0-81619 GCF_054960505.1 Alteromonas sp. G4i13
AAAAAAGAAGCTGCTTAACAGCTTAGGCGACAACTACCTTGAAAAACGCCGGTTGTGCCGTTGACACAGAATAAGACTAAAAACAGTCTTTATATGAAAAACCTTACGCCGGAAATAGAATTCGAAGGCGAGACATACCTATTCATGACTCAACAACTTAGTTCCATACCCGAAGATGTGCTCAAAGACTGCATCGGTTCTTTAGAGCAATCCCGCGAATTGCTAATAGGTGCAATAGACTTTGCTATTACTGGAATATAGCCTTTCTATAAGAGACTCTGACAGGTGGGCATAACGGCATAATGTGCCTAGAGAAGTGCACAAATGAGCCTGTCTTGTTTAGTCGTAGTTCTAATTACCTTTAAACACGATGACACTCTTTAAAAGTGCTAGTTCCATATTCTCACTAAGCGTAAGACAGATAACAAATGTAGTATTTCCTCCCTAAGCGCATAAGACAGGTACCGAATGCATACCGTTGTAAAAAGTGACTGTCCTGTTTAGTCTTACACAAACATGCCTGTCTTATTTAGTCTTTTTTGCGACATAATTCTTCCTTAAAAATCTAACGCCTAAAGCAGAGGCGCATTTACGCGTCCACTGCCTTTACTTGTTAGGCTAGTCTGTCCACAGACATGCCTGTCTTGTTTAGTACGTTTTCATCTACAAACTTGCCTGTCCTATTTAGTTTATCCACACCATTTTGGGGCACTTCTCCTTTTTTCTTCTTACAACTCTAAACAATAACCAACAGAGAAATAAAGAAAAAACCGTAATGTCGTTTTTCGCTCATTTATTAAAAACATCAAATCGACATGCAGATGATTTCAGTGTATTTAACGCTACACAAACATGCCTGTCTTGTTTAGTCTACACCCTATCTATTGTGAACAAAGTTCAGCTATAAAATGCATAAAACTCGTCGGAATGCGGTAACAGCGTGCGTCAAAAGCTTGCTCAACGGAGAAAAGAAATATGCCTGTCTTGTTTAGTACAGTAGCGAAGCGGAACCGAGCCAAACTTTAGCAGTCCCGCTTTAACAGCTTGTTATGTTTTTTTATTCGTTTCCCAATTATCAAGCAAGACTATGTATGATTCTGTTACTTGTTCCCAAACATCGATACTTTGTTGGTATGACTCTAAATAATAATTGATATCGTCCGCTGACTTCCTGGCAATTGCTCTAAATTTGATTGTATTAGCTACAGTTACTACACCAGATGCCCAAGGGCCGAATACTGTTAAGCCAACAGAAAATGCGACAAACTCTTTTGCAGCGTTTGTATTTGCACTTTGCAGATCCATAAGGTAAATACCTTTAAATAAGGTATTAAAAGTTGTTTCTAAGATGAGAGATAAAAATTGAGTAGTCATTGACTGGGTATCGTCTGCAAGCTTTTTCTGAGATTTCACTTGATAGATGAATGTGTCTCGTAATTTCGAATGACTCTCAAAAGAACCGTATAATTGTTCATTATCCAAACTGTTTAACATGTGACTAGAAATGTCATCTTTTTCCGCCCTCAATGAGTCAATTTGGTTTTCAAAGTCAGCGTTTAACTTTTGATAATCCTTAATTTCTCCTTCAAGAACTTTTGAAAAAGCACTATAAAACTTTTCATACTGTTTAAACGCACTCTCAGTTTGCTTAATACTTTTTTGGTAAGCGATTCTCATGGACTTACTTTTTGCTGAGTTGAATGCGCTTTCAAACTCTTCTTTTTTCATTTTGTAAGAATATAAATCTATGGATTTGATAACGCTCTCCTGAAAAACATAGACACAATGACTCCTTGTAAAAGTGCTAGCCCCTGCATTTTCGTGGGTTAACTTTTCAGCCAGAGCCATAATTAGTTTGTTCAATACTAAATCAATTTGGAGGCTAGCATGAACAAACATAGCATGATTTTTATAGGGTTGGATACTCATAACGAGTTTCATGAGGTTGCTTATTGAGAAGAACAGCGAGGTGCAGCCCCGGTTCATTATGGGCGTATTCCCTCATCTAAGGTCAGTGTCAAAAAGCTGCTCCGCCAGTTTGAATCTAAACACAAACATGCCTGTCATATTTAGTCTTGTCTTGTTTAGTGCTAAAATTCTTCAACATTTTCAAAGTCAAACTTAATTCCTGACGCTTTGTATACTGTACGGCGAACAACAGTAGCTGAATCAATATCAAAAAGTGCGATATTATGACCGTCTGCTAACGAACTTTTATAAGCGATGCCATCGTACCCTTTTGATTTGACATACTCGGATATAATTTGTGTTGGTGCATAGTCAGATTTCATATCTGAATCTTGAGTTGGCTCAGAGAATGCGTTATCAATATCTCTCCAGACCGCTTTGATTTTTTCTTCTGACATTGGCTCTTTAAAGTAAAGGTTAAATTTATGCTTTTCACCATGTTCTACCGAAAAGTCTAACACCTTCAGATTTCTCTCTATCTTTAATTGCGCAATAGAAATTATCGCACCTAGCCAAGGTCTTACTTCAGACATTGCCGTGTTTTTATCAGTGGCTACATACAGGTAAGGAATGCCTTTTGGGTTAGCCCTTCCTTCTACAGCGCTATCAACTAAAGGCTTCATCCTTTCTTCTGGAAAAGGACAAGGAAAGTCGTCCACATGCACCACTTCTTTGGATTCAGGGTCTTCTTGGCAATATGAGTACCAAGAGTGTCCATTTTGAGCTCGCCAAAGTGTTGCTCCAGCTTCAATTTTTCTTTCTCGATCACTACATGTTTCTATAAGTGAGTTAAGGAAATCTTGTGATTCATCATCGAGAATGTAACGATTCTTCCTATGAACAACTTCTTTGAAATCAAAATAGCTTCGCCAAGATTTAAAAGTCACTTCGGATTCCTTTTTTTACATAACGCAGAATTAAGGTGTGAGCAATGCTACCGCCAAACCTTAACCATACTGGCATAAACATGCCTGTCTTGTTTAGTTTTTAGACATGTGGGGCATAATGGCGAAGCCGCTCCACATAACACAAACATGCCTTTCTTGATTATTCTGTTAGGCTATTTGTTCCTGAATAGCTTCTATTAATTTCGAAGCCTTGGGGTGCTTTAGAGCGCGAGCCATTATTAGATATTGTAATGCTTCATTTACATCTCCATCTAATTTAATGATATTCACACCGATATTATAGGGAATACTGGCGTCCTCGTGAGGTAGCATATTTGCTTTTTTTAGAACTTCATTGGCTTCTTCTACACGGTCACAAGCGTCAAGTGCACAACTTAATTGATATAGTACTATTGGGTCACCGGGACATAGCTCACTTAAGTTAGTAAACTCCTCTAGTGCTTTTTCGTGCTCTCCCTTATGACCAAGAGCCATAGCCTTTAGAGAGATTAGGTGAGGAGCTGGGCTCTCCACTTCAGTTGATGCATTTTCCACTTGAAACAAAGCTTCGTCATAATCGCCTTTTCTAATTAGTTCCTCAACAGCATAGGAAAATTGTTCTGCACTTAGAACTTGTACTTTGTCTCCAGAGTCATTAACGTATTCTCGACTTTCCAGTACATTAATAGGTGCTGTCTTCAATAAGGCGTATGGTACTTTGACAACCTCACTACCGTCTTTATGTTTAACCATCTCATAAAGAAATACTTCATGTGGGATATTTCTATTTGCCAAATTAATATAGTGCTCTCTACGATCTTGTGGGCACTTCAACCCAAATACGATTTCTTTTATCTTGCTTGGCCAGTTATATGCACCTCCGGCAGGTTCAACATATCGCCATTCTTGTTCATAGGACCAAGATGTTGGCTTAGTACTGATGACTCGTTGTAACGTACAATCAGTAAATGCCAATTGAAAGGTACGATTCTGAAGTTGACCGTTTGTATCAATCCCGATCCCTAATTCAGTTTTAAAGCCATCCTTTGTCATTTCAGGAATGTCGTCAGAGTAAGTAACTTGAAGACAGTTGTCAGGATTACTCAATTTTGTATTAGGTTCTTCATTGTCAAATCCAACACAAATACCGTAATGCTCCCCACCATAATGAGACCACATTAGCTGATTCGAAGAGCTTTCCGCTAGGCTAAATATCCCTACACGTTCTAATTGATCATTAATATTCGCAAAAAACCTATCTGCATTTGATGTTTCATAGCCAGTTTTTTCAAGCATCAATTTACGAAAATATCTATATTTCTCATCTATTTCTCTTTTAGAACCAAGCTTTTTTAGAACCTTAGATAGTTTCTTATGAGACATTCCAAATGCAAAGTCTTTATTTTCTATTGAGCGAGTAGCTTGCATCACAAAACCGGCAATTGCTGCTTGTTTCATTTGTGCGACTTCATTTTTAATCCATTCAGAACCTATCTCTTTAAGGCTGCATTCGAAAGGATCATTAAGCGCACTTGCGACGGAAAGATGAACTTTTCCTGTAGTGAAAATCATTTCGGTATATTGATTGTCTGCTCTATATTTATATAACAATTTTCGTCCTTATTTATTGCTAACGACTTCCATAGCTAATTTCGCAATCACGCACTTGTCGCGTGCACTGACTTGTTATGTAATTATTCCTAGTTTTCTGGCTTCTAAGTTACTTGTGTATTCAAAAGGTTTGAATTCAACTGAGAATGATTCACTGCTTCTAAAGCCTCGCCAGAACTTAATAGTCGAGTTTTGACCTTTAAGAATCAAGCAAACTATTTCCAGTGCTCTAGGATCTATTTCTGGCCCAAAATATATACTAACCAGCGCATCAGATTCATATGTCCAACTTGTCCCTGCCACTTGATGAATACAACGCCATTCCTTTTCGTATGCCCAAGAACCAGACTTAGTGCAATAAAGCTCAAGAAACTGGTCGTAATCATTGTTAATGAGTGCTTCTGTGATGCTAAGTGTAGGCATTTTATCTGTATAAGTGACTTTTCTCACTTTCGAGAAAGGTTCGTAGTTCGTATCAAACTCGAGACAAAATCCTTTATATTTGTCAGCGTAGTGCGACCACATAAGAAGTTCATTATTAACTTCTGAAAAACATGACACGCCCCGCTGCTCAATATTTTTTTCAACTATTTCATTCGCTGATTGTTGGGTTGCTCTCATGAGCCATTTTTTTAGTTGATCAACCGGAATAGTCTTAAGTTGATTTCGAGTGAGTTCCGGAATTTCATCGATTTCAGAGTACTTTTTTCTAAAATCGTTTATTTCGCTATCTGTCGGCTCTCTTACTCTTGCAGATATTGCACAATCATAAGGGTCGTTGAAATTGGCAGGGGGCCCAAAATAGATGGTCTGAGATTTCAGGTTCAGTAAGCTTTGAACTGAAATCGACTCGTATTTATAAAGTGTCCTAGGCTTATCCATATCTCTCTCTGTACTCGCTCACATAACAGTTTACTCATCCCCAAACCGTCATGCTAATCCACACCACTTTCGGGAACCTTTCCTTGTATTTATACTACTCTAAACCATAAACAACAGAGAAATAAAGAAAAAATCGCATTGTCGTTTTTCGCTGATTTATTAAAAACACCATATCCGTATGCAAATGCTTTCAATGTATTCCACCAAGCCCAAAAACAAAAAAGCCAGCTTCCGCTGGCTTCTAAAACAAATAATTCAACGTCACTCGAACTAAAAATTACTTCCCCTGCCTAGCAGCCAACTTCTCCAACTGCTCGTCAGTGGCAGGAAGCTGGTGCTTCTCTTTCCACTCTGAATACGGCATTTTGTATACCACTTCGCGTGCGGCTTCGTAGTCGATATCAGCGCCCTGCTCGCTTGCAGCGGCCGAATACCATTTTGCCAAGCAGTTGCGGCAGAAATCGGCCAAAATCATCAGGTCGATGTTCTGAACGTCTTTATTCGCGTCTAGGTGTTCTACTAAGCGGCGGAATACCGCTGCTTCTACTTCGGTTTGCGTTTGCTTATCCATTATCTAATACCTCTAAAAAAGCGTTTTTCGTTATGGTTTGAATGTGTGGGTTAACGGATAAAACCCAACCCGCTATCTCTTTTAAAACCTAAAACGAAAAAAGGGAGCCAAGCTCCCTTTTTACTTATATACAGCTAACTAGGTTTAAAACCTAATCGGCATTACTCTGCGTCGTCAGACTTAGGCGCAGGCTTTTCTAGAAGCTCTTTAATGCTTAGGCGTACACGGTTTTGGCGATCGATTTCCATAACCTTAACGTCAACCATTTGGCCTTCTTCTAGGTAGTCAGTTACTTTGTTCACACGCTCGTGAGCGATTTGTGAAATGTGAACAAGACCTTCTTTACCTGGAAGTACTTCTACAAACGCACCGAAGTCTACAATACGTGTAATCTTACCGTTGTAAGTCTTACCTACTTCAATTTCAGCCGTTACTTGCTCAATCTTGCTAATAGCGATGTCTGCTTTCGCACGCTCTGTCGCGAAGATTTTGATAGTACCGTCGTCTTCAATCTCGATGTTAGTGTCAGACTCTTCAGTAATTTGACGGATCATTGCGCCGCCTTTACCGATTACGTCACGAATCTTGTCTTGGTCAATCTTCATTGTGTAAATGCGTGGAGCAAATTCACTTAGCTCTTCACGGTGACCGCCAATCGCTTCGTCCATTACTTTAAGGATGTGCAAACGTGCTTCTTTTGCTTGTTTAAGCGCAATTTGCATGATTTCTTTAGTGATACCTTCAATCTTAATGTCCATTTGAAGTGCAGTAATACCTTCGGTAGTACCCGCTACTTTAAAGTCCATGTCGCCAAGGTGATCTTCGTCACCAAGGATGTCTGAAAGTACAACAAAGTTGTCGTCACTCTTAACTAGGCCCATTGCGATACCCGCAACAGATGCTTTAATTGGAACACCTGCATCCATAAGCGCTAGTGAAGTACCACATACCGACGCCATTGAAGATGAACCGTTTGATTCTGTGATTTCAGAAACCACACGTACTACGTACGGGAATTCTTCTTCACTTGGCATTACTGCTTGAATACCACGCTTCGCTAGACGACCGTGACCAATTTCGCGACGCTTAGGCGAACCAATCATACCGGTTTCACCAACACAGTATGGAGGGAAGTTGTAGTGAAGCATGAAACGGCTGTCGCGCTTACCTTGAAGCTCGTCAATCATCTGTGCGTCACGCTCTGTACCAAGCGTAGCAGCTACAAGTGCCTGAGTTTCACCACGAGTAAATAGTGCAGAACCGTGAGTACGAGGAAGAATACCTGTCGCTACGTCTAGTGCACGGATCATTGCTGGGTCACGACCATCGATACGCGGCGCGCCAGATAGAATGCGTGAACGTACAACGTCAGACTCAAGTTCGTGAAGAAGGTCTAGTACTTCTTTCTGATCTTGCGTTTCGTCTTCAGCAATAATGGCTGCAAGCGCTTTTTCAGTTGCTGCAGTTACCGCGTCTTTACGCTCTAACTTGTCAGAAATCTGGTAAGCCGCAGTCATTTCTGCTTCAGCTAGTGCTTTAACTTTGTCTTTAAGCGCAGTGTTTTCTTCTTCTGGTGCCCAGTCCCACTTCTCAGTGCCAACTTCAGCAGCAAATTCGTTAACTGCGTTAACTACAGTTTGCATTTGCTCGTGACCGAACATAACCGCACCTAGCATGGTGTCTTCAGAAAGCACGTTCGCTTCTGATTCAACCATAAGTACTGCGCCTTCAGTACCCGCAACAACAAGGTCAAGCTCGCTTTCAGCTTGCTCTTCTGCGCGTGTATTTAGAATGTATTCACCGTTGCTAAAACCAACACGAGCCGCACCGATTGGGCCGTTGAAAGGAATACCAGAGATAGCAAGGGCTGCTGAAGTACCAATCATAGAGATGATGTCTGTAGGGATATCTGGGTTAGCAGACATTACAGTAACAACAACTTGTACTTCGTTTTTGAAACCTTCTGGGAATAATGGGCGGATTGGACGGTCGATAAGACGTGCAATCAGTGTTTCACCTTCAGATGGACGACCTTCACGCTTGAAGAAACCACCTGGGATTTTACCCGCAGCGTACGCTTTTTCTTGGTAGTTAACAGTAAGTGGGAAGAAGTCTTGATCTGCTTTGGCTTCTTTTTTACCAACTACTGTTACCAGTACAGACGTATCGTCCATGCTCGCAAGAACCGCAGCTGTTGCCTGACGAGCAATTACACCCGTCTCTAGAGTTACAGTATGCTGTCCATACTGAAATGATTTAGTAATAGGAGTCACTATTTGTCCTTTAATTTCAATCTTTATTTTATCGCTTTTAAACGCGGCGCATAGTATAGCCATGAAGTAGCGTTAATACCATGGTCAAATGCAGCCCCGCGCGGAATTTGTCGTGTTATTTGGTCATTAACCGCTACCACCTATAGCACCATGACTATATGAAATATCTGTGAAATTTCAATTATTGACTATATTTTCATCATATTGACACAAAACAGCGTATGCTAGAACAAAAAGCGAACAAAGCAAGAATATAAATAAGCATCACGTGCGACCAAAGCGCAGAAGTGATTAACCACAACAAGAACGTCTAATATTAGTGTGCTAAAGGAGATAACCATGTTGGTACTTCGACTTAATAAAGCAGGCATGCCACAAGAGTGGATAGATGTTGAACAAGCCGCAAAGCTTTACAGTCAAGATAAGGTGCTATTTGAGCTAGGTAGCGATGCTATTACGCTTAAAGGAGGCTGGAATCACGAAGGGCTGCAAAGTCAGCTTACCCTGTCTAGTATTATCGCGTGCGACGGCAAGGTAACAGATTTATCTGGCAAAGTTGCCCTTACTAATCGCTATTTGTTTAGGCGCGATAGCTACCTGTGTATGTACTGCGGCAATAAGTTTACGCCAAAGCAGCTTACCCGAGACCACATTATCCCACGCTCTCGCGACGGAAAAGACAGTTGGACGAACGTTGCCACTGCTTGCCAGCGGTGTAATCACGCGAAGGGTGCTAAAACACCAGAAGAAGCCAACATGCCTCTACTTGCAGTCCCCTTCAGACCCAATGTGTACGAACGCTTTTATTTAATGAACAGGCGGATTTTGGCTGACCAAATGGCCTTTTTACAAGGCCACTTTACCAGCCACAGAGAATGGACGTGCTTGGAATAAACGCTATAGCGCACCGCTAGTAGTTGTCTGTGCTTCGGGCATTGCTTTAGCTTGGTTTTGCACCGAAGAGGAATCGCTGTGTTGTGCAAGAAGCTGGCGCTGCTCTTCTTTTTGCGCTTTGAACCACAGACTTAACCAATCTGAGCACATTTTGTGCTCTAGCTCGTGGGCTTCGGCTGTGGGGCAAAACAAGCTTACCTTCACCACTACTTTGGCAAGTTCATTGGTTTTAATCTCGACCTCGGGGTCGATGCGAATAAACTCTTGCTCTAAGTGACGTTCAATTAAGCCTTTGTAGCGCTCTGCTACGTCGCGGAAATATTCACAATGTGCCTGAGCCCTGGCATGAAACGCTGGAAGCAAACTATAGGCGTTCACAGAAGGCTCGTTCACTATTTCAAATGAATGCAAACGGTAGCGACGCATAAAGTTAAGGTTACGCACAGTTTGGGTTACAAGCTGACTGTTAGGCACATACACGTGTTTACCCGTGTAGTTAAAGCTTTCAGGGTCTACTTCTAAAAGCGCTGTCTTTGCCCAGTCCATCTCTACTACTTCACCAATGATGTTATTCATTTGAATCCAGTCGCCTACCCTAAACGGCCGTGCGCCCAGGTAGTAAATGAACCCCATAAAGCACTGAATAAACTCGCGGGTTGCCAGCACAATTGCCACCATAAAAGCAGCAATGGAAATTGCCAGTGTTTGGATTTCAGAGCTCCACACCATCATTAACACAATAATGATAAAGGCATTACCCAGCTGCTCTAGGATATTGATTTGGTTTCGGCGGTCTTCGCCACGATGAGAACTAATGCGCCTGATAAGACGCAACACACCCTTTTTGATAAAGTGCAGTACAATTAAAAGTACTAGAGATGTCAGCAGTTTATAATCATTGGCAAAACTTATAAATTGATGCCATAACTGCGCTGGTTCTATCACAATCTCCATGTAGGCTCCGTCTGTACTCCGAGGGTAAATATTTGAATAGGCGAAAAAAAGCGCCGACGAATGTCAGCGCTTTTAATTATGAAGCATGTAAACTCGCGGCACAATGCCGACCAGTTATAACATCTTTTTATTAGTCGCGAATTTGGCCTTCGCCATTCACTAAATATTTCTCTGAAGTCAGTGACTCCAAGCCCATTGGGCCATAAGCATGCAGTTTAGTGGTTGCAATACCAATTTCTGCACCTAAGCCAAGCTGACTGCCGTCTGAGAAGCGTGAAGAGGCATTAACCATTACTACACTTGCATCAACAGTACGTTGGAACAGCTTGCCTTTTTCCGCGTCTTCAGTACAAATTACTTCCGTGTGGTTACTACCAAACTGCGCAATGTGGTCAACCGCAGCGTCGAAATCGTCAACCACGCGAATCGCGATTTCAAGGCCAAGATACTCTTCACCGTACGCGTCTTCAGAAATAACGTCAGCGCCGTCGAAGTACTGGCTACCTTTTTCATTAACGTGAACCTTAACGCCTTTCTCTTTAAACGCCTCGGCCACTTTTGGCAGAAAATCACCCGCAATAGCCTGGTGTACAATTAGACCTTCCAAAGCATTACACACGCCGGTACGTTGTGTCTTACCGTTTAGAAGTAGCGCCATCGCTTTATCTAAATTTGCATCTTTGTCTACATAAAGGTGACACACACCTTTAAAGTGCTGAATAACTGGCACCTTGGCGTTATCAGTCACGTAGTTAATAAGGCCTTCGCCACCACGTGGAATAATAACGTCAATATAGTCGCGTTGTTCCATTAGCTCTTGCATTAATGCGCGGTCAGGATTTGGCACAACCGTAACCAGTGCTTTCGGCAAGTTGTGTTTTTCCAGCACATCTTGCATAAGCTCAGCAATGGCTAAGCTGGTATCCAATGCCTCTTTACCACCACGTAATATTACTGCGTTACCCGATTTGAAGCACAGCGCGCCTGCGTCGGCAGTAACATTAGGTCGTGCTTCATATATCATGCACACAACACCAAGCGGTATACGCATTTTCTTAATTTCAATACCGTTTGGACGAGTACCGATAACGCGCTCTTTACCTACCGGATCGTCAAGTTCAACAATAACTTCAATACCCTCAGCCATGGCTTCAATACGCTCTTCATTAAGTATTAAGCGATCAACCATTGCTGCGTCTAAGTTATTTTCTTTAGCGCGCGCTACTTCCTTTTCGTTTACTTCAATAATTTTGCTTTTGTTTGCACGAATTGCCGCGGCCATATCAGTTAACACCGCGTTTTTCTGGCTTTCACTTAAAATTGCCAGTGTACGTGCAGCTTTTTTTGCCTGTTGTGCTAACTCTGTAATAATGCTCATTCTTTCTCCAGATTTGCTATGTGCTGATCAGAAATAATTGGCCCAGTCTTTTCCTCGAACTCATGGGCGAATTCTTCGTTTTCCTGATTCGCAATAAAATTCAATAAACAGCTACTGTAATTCGACTTGGCTTTTACCAATTTAGTACCGTCTTCTTTGCGTACTAGAATAGTGTCGCCTACCGAGAACTCACCTTTCACGTCTATAATCTCGCTACTTGTAAGCTGCTCTGCGTCGCTGTCTAAAGAGGCGTCAAAGTCCCCTTCAACTATCACCTCACCCTGCGCGTTTGATGTATGGCGCATCCAATGCACATTCTCTTGCATTGGTTTGTCATGAGGTACGAAATGCGTGCCCGGGTTTTCTCCCGCCAACAGCATATTAAACGACAGTTCAGTAAAGCCGTTAATAATATATGTATCTATACCATGCGAAACGGCTTTTTCGGCCGCTTCAATTTTAGTGCGCATGCCGCCGGTGCCTACACCGCCTTTAACCGCACCACCAGCCATGTCGTAAATGCTTTGGTCAATGGTATTAACTGACTTCAGCAATTTCGCGTCGTCATGTTCATGCGGGTTCTTGTCATACAACCCATCGATGTCTGAACAAATGATAAGCGCGTCTGCTTCCGCTGCCGACGCCACCATGGCCGATAAATTATCGTTATCACCCACTTTCAATTTGTCGGTGGTAACGGTGTCGTTCTCATTCACGATTGGCAGAATATTGTTATCCAATAAACTGAATATCGTTTCACGAATACTTACATAACGCTCTCTGTCTCGCAGGTCAGCATGCGTTAAAAGCATTTGGGCAGATGGAAAATCAAACAGTCTGTCCCACGTGGCGATCATTTCAGTTTGACCCGCTGCCGCCATTGCTTTTTTAACCGCAATATCTGACTTCTCTTGCTCTGGAAACAGATGCGCACCTGCTGCGACAGAACCAGAAGACACGAGTACAACTTGTGTACCGTTGGCTCTGCATCGCACGATAAATTGCGCAATGCTCAAAAGGTAATGACTGCTACAACCTTGTTGGTTGGGCGATATCAATGCACTACCCACTTTGATGACTACGCGTTTCCAATTTGGATGACTCATAATAAACTTTTTAACCTTAAGATTGTTGATTTGCTAATTCTTCACTGGCTTGCGCGAATGTTGCTTGTACGTTTGACGATGGGTTTTCGCTAAAGCGACTTACCACATAAAGCGTTAACGTACTTACCGCAAACCCTGGAATAATTTCATAAATAACGCTGCTTAACGTTTTACCGTCAGCTAAAACGGGCGCATAAATCCAGAACAATACGGTTACCGCACCGCTGATCATGCCCGCCATTGCCGCTTTCGCTGTAAGGTCCTTTTTATACAGACAAAACAGTACTAACGGACCAAATGCTGCACCAAAACCTGCCCAAGCATTACTTACTAAAGATAAAATTGTGTTCGACGCATCCATGGCTAATAACAATGCAACCACAGCTACACCATAACGGCCAATTGTTACCGTTTGCTTTTCACTCAGCGCCTTGGTTGAAGACTTTTTATTTACCATTACGCGGTAAATGTCTTCGGTTAACGAACTTGCGCTAACCAGCAGTTGCGACGAAATTGTACTCATAATAGCGGCTAAAATAGCGGCCATTAAAAATCCACTGATAAGTGGGTGGAACAGCAATTGTGAGAAAATAATAAATATCGTCTCAGGGTCGTCGACAGCAAGACCAAACTGATTGGCATAAGCAATGCCTACGAATCCTGTTGCCAGTGCACCAATGATGGTCACTAACATCCACGACATACCAATATTTCGCGCTGTGCCAATGGCATTAACAGAACGAATTGCCATAAAGCGAACAATAATGTGCGGCTGTCCAAAGTAACCTAAGCCCCAACCTAAACTCGATAGCAACCCTACAATCGTTAGCGTTTCTAACGATTCAGAAAAATTGGGTACAGATTGATAAGCGGCGCTTGTCATTTGCGACACGCTATCGAACTCGGTAAACGCGACAATTGGAACCAGTACCAGCGCCACGAACATAATGCACCCTTGTACAAAGTCCGTAAGGCTTACTGCCAAGAAACCACCAAGTAGCGTATAAGACACCACTACACCCAGCGTGATAAATAAGCCTAACTGATAATCGACTGAAAACGCGCTTTCAAACAACTTACCACCTGCAACTAACCCGGCAGAGGTGTATAGCGTGAAAAACAGTACGATAATCACCGCTGAAACAATGCGTAAGCTTGAGTTAGGCGTATCAAAACGCTTGGCAAAAAACTCAGGCACAGTAAGCGAGTCGTTGGCAACTTCGGTATAAACGCGAAGTTTTGGTGCTACTAGTAAATAATTGGCCAACGCACCTGCAACCAACCCTATTGCAATATAAACCGCATCGAAACCGGTTAAGTACATTGCACCTGGTAAGCCCATTAGCATCCAACCAGACATGTCAGACGCACCCGCAGACAGTGCGGTTACTTGAGGGCTAACTTGTCGCCCTCCCAAAATATAACCAGAAATATCACTGGTAGATTGTCGGTAAGCAAACAACCCTATCCCTAACATCGCTATAAAATACACCGCTAGTGATAGGTAACTTTCCATTGGCATAACGTTCGTTATTTCCTCTATTGCTCTTCGAAAACTCGTAAATGAAAACGCCATTTAACCTTTGCTAATTCAAATTCAAAAGCAAATAATTAAATCGAACAATAATCATTAGAGCTCTAACAATATAAGGATCTGACAGAAAATTTCAAGTGCAATTTTTAAACAACATCGTTTAGCTGGCACTTATGTTTAAATTAGCACCAACCATGTTTCACAGCATATTACGTTAACAACATTTATAATTACCACTAATATTCAACAACTTAAAAACACCAAGTCATTTATGAAACAATTTAACTTTAGCTGAAAAGGCGCGGAAATCAGCAACTTTACTATCAGCTAAAACATTTTCATTAAAAATACTTTGTTACGCGCACTCAGACGAAATAACATCCAAAAGAAGCTTTTCTACAGGCAATAAATGGGTAAGTTGCGTACAATCTTCACTATGTAGCGAGCGAACCCGATTAATTAGCTTCTCACACGCCTTTTCGTCATTTTTCACAGTAAATAGTTTCGGATGAATATAATATTTCCTGCAAACGGTGGGAGTATTGCCAAGTTCTGCTGCAACACACTTACTTAACGTACTCTCCCATTTCTTGGTTCTGGAGTTTGCTATCTGTTCATACACACTGGGCAGGTTTGTTAGTGCAAATCGACTTGATGCCCACGTTCGAAAGTCTTTACAACTGAACTGTTCACTTAGTTCTTTGTGGATGAACGCATTTACGTCTTCGCTCGTTACGTCGTGCCATTGTTTATTCTCATCTTGATAACGAAATAAACAGTAACCTTGTTGTTGCGCACAGTCACAAACTAATGAAGCAAGCTCAGGGTCATTTACTTTTAGTGTTCTTGGTTTGCCGTGCTTACCAATGTAAGCAAGTTCAACACTATCGTCACACTGCGCTTGTACATGCTTGCGCCGCAATGTAGTTAACCCATATGTGTTATTTTCCTTGCTATATTGAGCGTTGCCAACTCTAGCACCTGTGTAATCGAGCAACAGGCACACCAGCGCGCAAGCTCTTTCTTGCGTCCATGTTGGCTGTGAAATTAATGAAAGACAGTGCTCACGGAACTCAGGAAGTGCATTACCAAAGGCAACCAAACGCTCAAATTTTTCTACTTGCTGCTGCTCGTGCCATTTGCTGTGATAGATATATTGTTTACGTCCTTTTTCGTCATAGCCGACGGCTTGAACGCTGGCTTTACTGTCACGGCTTATAAAGGTGTCGCGCCAATTTGGAGGAATGACAAGCTTTTTGATACGCTTTAGCACGCGCTCTCCTGTGACTTTTTTTCCACTTGCATAACGATAGTAAAACCGTTTATCACCGCAAGCGATGCGCCTTATTGATAGATGGCTATCATCAGAGTAGACGTTGCAATAGCCCTTAATCCGTTTCATTTATAGATACTCCTTTCCTTACCAGCTAAGTAAGACCGACTGTTAAGGTGCTGCTACGGCCGCAGATGCTCGCTGTGCTTTCTTAGTCAGATTGCAAACAACGGTACCAAATCTCAATTTATAAATAGAATCTACAGAAGAACGTACAGAAATGATCACTACACGCAAGTAACCTTGCCGCAAGCCGACGCTTCCACGGCAAGACAGTGATTTTAAAGGCCATAACGAATTTTCACGCTATGTGTAAAATTATCTCAGTACCGGCTGTTTGGTCCGGTAGCGGCGATTGCTAAAACTCAGCATATCGCTTCGAAATCCTTCTTTATTTCGCCTTCCAGCTTACTAAATTATATTTAACCTTCCAAAAATAACCATTAAAAACAATAGCATAAAAACGAACTTTCTCTTTTTTCTACTAAAGTATAAACCGCTACTTTTCTTCGTCGGAATGCAACTTGAATAAGTATGAACAATAGTTGTCGAGTTACCTATGCACTTGGGTGAAGCCGAACAGCAATACCCTTTGAAGTGCAAGTGAAATGGATTGATTGAGAGAGTCCAAGTAAGAAGTCGAGGATTTAAAGATGAATGTTCAAAGTTCGAAAAACGTAGAGTCAAAAAGCGAAAACAGTAATGAACATGAGAATTTGAGAGCCCATGTTGTATCAACCGGTGATTTGCAAGTCGCGGCTGTATTTCCGTCAAAACTTAGAGTGCAGGAAGTACTCGAGATAGTTCAAGACCAAACATCTGTTGAGGTATCTCAAGTAGAAATTATCGAAGCTGGCGACCCTAAAATGAGTGAAAAACTTGAACGTAACAGCGCATCCATTGGCAAAAGCATGTGGTCGTCCCACCTGTTGCTTGGTTCAATCGGTCTGATTGTAGGTTTAGTGACCGCATTTTTGTTAACGCAGTTTGGCCCAGCGCTTACTCAACAAAATCCTTTGTTTACCTACATAGCACTAATTAGCCCAGGCATATTCATTGGGTTATTCATAGCGGGTTTAATCGGTTTACGTCCAGACAGAAATGAGGTTATACAAACCGTAAGACACGCGGTTAGATATGGTAAAGTTGCGCTGGTAATTAACCTTAAAAAGTCACAGTCTGCTTCTAAAGTCTCGCAATTACTGAAGCAGCACACCGACAAAGTGGTCGAATCTATTCGGTAGCAAGACTAGCGACATAATATGGAACGCTGCTTCAAAGCAGAATGTGATACAGTAATCATAGCGGAGTTATCAATCTAGCTTTTCCAATATTTTCGAAGGGCAATATAACGAACTCCACGTTTATTGCCCTTCGTCGTTTGGTCGGCGTCATTCTGAAAGAGAGATTAGGCACCAATTGTATGGATTTAATATTTTTTGATTTAGATGGCACTTTATTAAATAAGTCTTCTGAAATCTCCTCGTTTACCAAAGAGACGTTGGGCTTGCTTGGTGAGAGAGACATTGCATTCACCGTAGCAACGGGTCGTACCATGCATTCAGCGCAATTTGTGCTACAAGGTCAGTCTTTTGTACTCCCTCACATTTATAATAATGGGGTGGCAATTTGGGATCCTGCCGGAAACGCGCTAACACTAGAAAATTTGCTCGCGCCCAGTGAAGTAAATCTTATTATCGAGCACGCCGTAAATAATAATATTACGCCTTTCATTAACACAGTGAATATGGATAGCCCAGATCACGAGCACGTGATTTACCATTCGTCGCCTAAGCATCAGGTGGAACACGATTTAATTGAAAAGTATTTTTCGCGCACTAAAGCGCGACTAGCGTCTATTGAGTCGCTACCTGCTAATGCACATATTACAAACATCAGTATGATCGGAGATGCACCGCTAGTCTATGACATGTATAAGCAGCTCAACACGCACGAAGGACTGATAGCGTACTCTGGGCCAGCTATCGAAGGAGACGAGTACCGTTGGATGGATGTACACCACAATCTTGCGAATAAAGGCAGTGCGGTAGAGCTTTTGCGCCAACAGTTGAATGCAAGCAACGTTATTGTGTTTGGCGACAGTGATAATGATTTAAGTATGTTTAAGCTAGCAGACGAGGCTTATGCACCTTCTAACGCTAAACCTTATATCAAAGACGCCGCCACTTCCGTCATTGGGCATCACGATGAAGATGGAATCGCCCGCTTTCTACGAGAGCGATTCTCACTTTAGAAGATGCTGATTAAAAAGCATCGTGAAAATGGTAGCCTTCAAACTATATGAATTAGGCTAGTTAATTAAGGCTACCACTCTATAGGCTCTCTATCTTTTAAGAATTGGCCATGGGGGCCGCCCTCTTCCATGGTTGCTAACCAAATAGCCGTATCTGCTCCCTCCTCGGGCGTTTTGGGCGCATCACTTCCACCCATTCTGGTATGCACCCAACCCGGGGTCATGCTATTAACGGTTACATCAAGAGACTTACCGTCAGCAGCTTCATCAACTACCGCTGCCATCTTAACCGTAAGCGCATTAATAGCAGCCTTTGTTATCGCATAGCACATTGGCCCTTTCAGTCCCTCGGCGAAGCTACCGTAACTAGAGCTTACATTGATAATACGTCCAAAACCTCGCTCAATCATTTGCGGTAACGTTTGCTGGATAAGTGTAAGCGGGGCGTTCACATTAATTTGCATTGATTTAGCCAACGTCTCAGAATTTACATCTTTCCATGGCGTGTCGTCTAAGATACCTGCATTGTTTATGAGGATATCAACAGGGCCATACACGGCCTCAGCTCGAACAAACGCATCGACGATGGCTGTTTCGTTATCAAGAGGCATCTCAATAATATGCAAATCCCCTCCCACAATATCTTTCTTGGCTTCAAGGCCGGCCTCTTCGTCTCGACACCCCATTAGCACTTTATAGCCTTTAGACAGCATTCCTTTTACTATTTCTAGACCTATACCTCTGTTTCCACCTGTAACTAATACGTTTTTCGTCATTGCCAATACACTCCTTGCATTTACGCTTGGGCTTGTTTTGCCTCAAAACGATTGGATAAATAAAAACACAGCGGGAAGATTACACTCCACACTAGAGCGATAAAAATATAAGAAAGTACAACGCTTGCGCCCAATTCAACCGCGCCGAATTTGGCGCCGGCGATATAACTAAGCGGCGCGAAGATAGCTCCAGCAACCGCCGCAACGGCCATTCGACCATTAAAGGCGGTTAAACTGTGATAGACCGTACCTGCAAAGGCTGCCCAAAGAAGACTTAGCCAAATTGGAATTGGCCAGAAGCTGACCAGCGTTTCTGTCTCGTTAAAAATGAACAGCCCGCTTAGGGTTAAAAGTGCATCAACCACCGTGCCCAGTAAAAATACCGTGCCCATTAGCTTTATATCTTCCACTCGCTTGGGCGAAATGGCTATCCACAAAAGGATTAACCCTAACACTGGAATTACTGCTTTATTCTGGAACAAGATGACCAGCCACCAAATTCCTTGGAACCATACAAAGTTCGCAACCTTTAGTACCGCACTATTCTTCATTTGAAACGCTCATATTTTCATTACCAAAGCATACGTTTACCGGTACGTGATAGTTCAACCCTATTGCGACAAAAGTAAACGAAAACGCTCCAGTGTAAGTATAGATGCATAGACTGTTTGCTCTTTCCAATTACAAAGGATGTGTTAATCGTGAAAATGGTGAAGTATTACGTACTTGGTGCATTAGTGGCGTTAGCACTAACGCTGACCGTGCCAGTGATATTATTAAAAGTGGTATTTGGTTGGATTGCATTTTCCCTTATTGCCGTAAGCAGCGCCTATTTGCTCAACTATCCAAGCCTGTTTCGCAAACGTGAGGATGGCTCAATACCATTCTACATACGCTGGATTTTTGTACCTTTTTTACTGGGCTCTTGGCTTTACAATGAATACGCACGCAGAACGGATAAAGTCCCTCCCCTACAAAAAATTGAGCCGCACTTATTCCTTGCGTGCCGCATGTCGGGAAAACACGTTAGCCTTTTAAACGAAAACAACATTGATGCCATTCTTGACGTAACCGCTGAATTTGATGGACTGGATTGGACGGCATATCAAGAAGATTACCGCTATTTAAACGTACCGGTACTCGACCATACAAGCCCCACTCCTGAACAACTTGTTTTAGCAATAAATTGGTTGAATCAACAAATTTCTGAAAAGAAAAATGTTGTTGTGCATTGTGCGCTTGGACGAGGTCGCTCTGTTCTGGTAGTTGCAGCCTATTTACTGGCCAAAAACCCTACGTTGAGTGTAGATGATGCATTACGTGAAATTAACCAGATACGCCAAACAGCAAGGCTCAACAAACGTCAATTAGCATCGCTACAGCAGATCAGAGATGGTGGCCTACTTTCACTACAAAAGAATCTAACCCTTATCGTTAATCCAGTTGCTGGGGGCGGTAAATGGGAGCAATACCGAGATGACGTTCTTTCTCGATTAAATGAAAAATTCAAAGTGACCGTGAAAGAAACCACACCTGAAGTAGATGGTAAGGCACTAGCAGATAGAGCAAAACAAGACGGCGCCCACATTATTGTCGCATGCGGCGGCGATGGAACGTTAACTGAAGTCGCCTCGGCTTTGGTCAACACCGACGTTACCATGGGGATTATCCCCTTTGGTACAGCAAACGCACTAAGCCAAGTGTTGCATGGCTACATTAGTAAAGTCATGCCTATTAGTACAGCATGCGACATCATTATAGAGGGCAACACCTTAGCCATAGATACCGCGACCTGTAACGACCACGTTATGCTTTTGGTGGCAGCAGTTGGCTTCGAGGAAAAAATGATTTCGGCCGCTGATCGCGAAGAAAAGAATGTAGGCGGCCAGTTTGCCTACCTAAAAGGGCTATGGAACGCGATTTCAAATAATGAAAACATGACGTTTAAAGTAGCAAAAGACAACCAGCCAGCTGAAACCTTAGAAACGCCGAGCTTTGTTATTGCAAACGCAGCCCCAATGACCACAGCACTTGCTCAGGGCGCAGAGCCGCCCGACATCACCGATGGAAAGCTTGATTTGACCTGGCTATTACCTCAGCCCAGCTCTGATAAACAATTCGCATCGTTAGCAGAGCTAGTGCTAAGTCCAGCTGAAGCAAAGAAGCAATCTGAATCAATACGGCACGAACGCGCATCAAGCATAACGTTAACATTTGATAAGCCCACGGCGTATGCTGTCGACGGCGAGATCTACGAAGGCGAAAAGCTTGAGATAAAAACATGCCCTCGAAGCCTTAACGTTCTCACCAATTTTGAAGAAAAGGATTAAGCAGTACATGACTCAGAAAAGTAACTTTGAAGAAATCTATACCTTTCTTAATGAGAAGTTTGCTAACGAAACGGAATATCTACAGGCGGTACACGAAGTATTAGAAGATATTGTTCCTATTTACAATGCAAACAAAGACTACAAAGCGTTCGATATTATAAGACGCATTTGCATGCCTGAACGCATTATTTATTTTACCGTGTCGTGGATGAACAGTGATGGCGATATTGAAGTCAATCAAGGTTGGCGTGTACAGCACAATTCAGCCATGGGTCCTTACAAAGGTGGCTTGCGCTTTCATCCTACCGTCAACTTATCGGTGCTTAAGTTTCTAGCTTTCGAACAGTGTTTCAAGAATGCCCTGACCGGCTTACCCATGGGCGGAGGTAAAGGCGGGTCAGACTTTAACCCCAAAGGGCGTACTGATCGCGACATTATGTTGTTTTGCCAAGCCTTCATGCGTGAATTACAGCGACATATTGGCGCAAATACCGATGTACCTGCAGGTGACATAAACGTTGGCGCAAGAGAAATAGGATACCTTTATGGCGAGTATCGCAGACTAAACAATAAGTTCGAAGGCGTATTAACCGGTAAAGGCTTAGAATTTGGTGGTAGCTATGTACGTACTGAAGCTACAGGCTTTGGCTTAATTTACTTTTTAGAAGCGGTATGTCGACATCAAGGTACTCCAATTGAAGGCAAAACCATTGCAGTGTCTGGAGCCGGAAACGTAGCGTTGCATGCTGCACTCAAAGCGGTAGAGAAAGGCGGAAAAGTTATTTCGCTGTCTAATAGCCGAGGGCTTTTACATAATGAGAATGGGTTAACTGATACCGCGCTTAAATGGGCAATCGACAACCATGCAAACCGCAACAATATCCTTGCTGACATGGCAGATGAAAACATGGGCAAGTGGATAGCTGATAAAAAGCCTTGGCATTTAAAATGCGACATAGCACTGCCTTGCGCTACGCAAAACGAACTACTTGAAGAAGATGCAAAATCACTGCTAGATAACGGCTGTCAAATGGTACTAGAAGGTGCGAATATGCCGTGCACAAACGAAGCGCAGGCTTTGTTTTTAGACGCCCAAATTGCATACGTACCAGGCAAAGCATCTAACGCTGGCGGCGTTGCGCTATCAGGCTTAGAAATGAGCCAGAACGCCATGTTCAATCAACGTAACGCAAGCGCACTCGATGAACAGCTCTATTCAATTATGGAAAGCATTCATCAGCGCTGTGTTGATGAGGGTAAATCTGAAGGCGATGCTGGAAGCAGCTACGTTGATTATATGAAAGGCGCCAATGTAGCAGCATTTCGTAGACTCGCTGACGCCATGGTCGCACAAGGCGTGTAGCGCATATCCCATCTCCCTCTTTCGGTAAATTCACGGACTTACTGCCGTGAATTTATCGGAAACTGACTTGTAAAATTTGCGTTGTCCCCTTCCCCAACTCAATGACTCTGTGTCACTTCATTTGAAATTTCTTTTAAAAATCAGCGCGTAACAAATATCTCATTCATGGAATAAAAATAGCATTACCACAGGTGTGATTCATTTTTTAGGTATTTATAAGGAACTACCCATGAAAATTTTTGAAGCTTTGCGTCAAGACCATGAAAAGCAACGTTTACTGCTTAAAATTCTAGCTGAAACAAGCGGAAACACTGCTGCGCGCCGTGAATATTATCAAGAGCTTAAGACACAGCTTGAAAGTCATGCCATCGCTGAAGAGCGCCATTTCTATTCTCATCTTCTGGAGAAAGATGCCACTGTAGATTTAACACGTCACGGCATTGCAGAGCATCACGAAATTGATGAGTTACTCGCAAAGCTCGATGACACGGATATGAGTTCACCAGCTTGGTTGCGTCATTTGAAAACACTTCAGGAAAAGGTAGAACATCACCTTGCCGACGAAGAACAGGAATTCTTCCAAGTTGCAGGCAATGTGCTTAATGACCGCCAAAAAACAAAACTTGCAGATGAATATCAAAAAGAGATGAAGCAAGAGTTAGACGACGAAAAGCTCACCGCCTAACATGGAATATGTCACGTTGCCGAAATCGTCCTATTCGACAAACGTCATCACGTAAAAAGCCAGCTATTAAAGCTGGCTTTTGTTTATTTCATATTTGGTTGCTGTACTCGCTACGACTATGCGATTTATTGCATAGCCGCTAATACAGCGTTTTTCACCACCTACTTTTTAGCGATGATGTAAACAGCGTGAATAACACCTGGGAAATAGCCAAGAATAGTTAAAAGGATATTAATCCAAAAGTGAGCACCGATACCCACTTGTAAAAATACGCCCAGCGGTGGAAGTAAAATCGATAAAAGTATACGAATGATGTCCATAATAAATTCCTTGTTTTTGAAGTAATTTCACAACTCAGTGGGCAAAATACTCACACTTTGGCGAAGAAATCAGGCCCGCAGAGCGTTTTACACGCTTCATTATTAGTTTTGCATTTACGATGCCATGTCGCCAAATACTGCTGCAACGGCATGGTGATTACTGTAAAACAATAAATTTAATTTGAAAAAATAGCTATTCACCGAAAGGCGTATTTTGAAGCCAGTCTTCAAGGTCTGAACGGCTAAGTGGGCGACTAATGTAGTAACCTTGAACGATATCACAGCCCCAGTCCTTTAAGATTTCAAGCGACGCTACGTCTTCAACACCTTCAGCCACAACCTTTAAATTAAACACATTCGCCAAACTCAGCACGGTATGAACAATTTGCTGGTCGTTTTCATCACTCGCGAGCGACAGAATAAAACTCTTATCAATTTTAATCGTTTTTACGGGCAAGTTCTTTAAATAGGCTAACGATGAATAGCCTGTACCAAAGTCGTCGATGGCGAAATGAAAGCCCCGCGCCGTTAGTTCATTAAGGTTCTCTATAGCAAGCGACGCATCAGCAACTAAATCGCTTTCTGTTATTTCAAGTTCCAGAGCTTCAGGTGACAGGCCTTCCTGAGTTAAAAGCGACACCAGCTTCCCTAGAAGTACCTTATTTTGAATATCCTGAGTAGATAAGTTCATCGCAACGGTGAACCCATACCCCATACCTCTAAAATAAGCTAAGTCTGAAATGGTTTGCTTCATTACCCAAGTCGTAACTTGCTCAATTAACCCTGCTTGCTCAGCAATGGTAATAAACTCATCAGGTGGAACAAAGCCCAGAACACTATTATTCCAGCGAATAAGCGCTTCCATGCTGCATACTTTCATTGTCTGCAGATCTATTTTTGGCTGGTAAACCATGGACAGTTCGTTTTGCTTGCTAGCCAGCGCACGTTTTAGTTCGGTGGTAATTGATAGTCTGCGATTGTATTTATCTTCTAGTTCTGTCCTATAGCGAACGCACCAGCTGTCGCTGTGTATCGCTTCATCAGTAACAATATTCATTTTTCTGAATAATTCTTCTGATGTTGTTGCATCTTGCGGGCACTGGATAACCGCCATGGCGACTTTTACTGGAATTGCAATCAGGTTACTTTCCACTGGTTGCTCTAATATGTGCTTGAGCGTTTCGAGCTGGTCATCATTAAGTGAATCTTGCGTAATATATAAAATCTCACCGCCAGCTAATCTTGCGGATGTACCAGGCCAACGCTGAAGCCTCTCGGCCAATGCTTTCAGTGTATTATCGCCGTTAGAGTAACCGTAGAGGTCGTTAATGGTTCGAAATCCGATTACGGTAATGGCAACAACCTGTAACTCTCTTTCTTCCTGAAGTTCTGACTCAAAGAACCCTTCAACATAGTTCCGATTGAAAAGCCCGGTAAGCACGTCGTGTTCTGCTTGATAACGAATATGATTTTCACGACTTTTAATACTTGCTTGCATGCTGTCGACTGCGTTGGCAAGTTCGGTAATCTCTTTGAGGTTCGACGGTGCGTCAAGGGTTGCGCCATAGCTTCCTGACGCGACCTTATTCACTGCTTTTACCAAGGTAGACACTGGTCGACTCACGTTCCTGGCAAGCAGCAGAGAAAGACCCAGAGCAATGAATATTGCGACTAAGCAAAATGCCAGAATCGTCAATTGAATACGTGTGAAAGCACTAAATGAAGACGTTGTATCTACAGCTAGAGTTATCTTAACCGGCAAATTGCCATCAGAGGCGATATTCACCTCACGGGCAAAGTAAGTAAGCTCGTCTTTAAAGGTTACATCTATCCACGAGGGGTCGTGTTCTGACGCGAGGATCCGTTGCGCATCATTTTCTTTTAAGGTAGTCGTAAGAACATCATTGGTATTAGTTCTTGAGATAATAATTTCAGCGTCTACGAGCGCTTTTAGCTCTTCTAATAATCTGCTATCAAACTCAACGCCTATTAGCATGTAATATCTAAGCGTAGGTATTTCTACGCGAATTAGATTTAACTGTACTAATTTGTTATCGACTACGAAGAAACCGCTGTCTTTCCCTTTAGCAACCAATGCTAGGCTACTTTCCACATTTTGACCGACTTCGAATAGGTCTGTACGCGTTACAACTACTTGATGGTCTAGACTTACCAGAGCGATGATATCTGTGTTTAGTCGCTGCGCGTAACTGGTAAACGCCGCTTCAATAGAGGGTATATTCTCTGTGCCAACCGCACGCCTGAAATCAAATGAGCGAGACAGTACTTTTGAAACGTTGCGTATGACAGCTTGACGATCCGCAACCACTTTATCGAATACTTTCTCTGCTAAAACAATATTGTGGTCAATGTTTTGAACAACGAGAGTATTGGCTGAGCGCCACACTGCTCCAATTATCAGAAGTGATGCTATCACAATCCCTACGAATAGGGTTTGGAACAAACTCTGACTAAGTGTTTTTTGCACTATAGTGCCTCGTAAAAATTGTTTTGTTTATGTCGCAGACAGTATGACTAAGTATTGAAAAGCATAGCTGAATAATAAAAATAGGAACAGACATAACATCCTGTAAATTTTAGATTTTAACGCTTTGTTACAATTAACAAGGCCAGTTAAAAGTGGGCGTACAGGGTCACCTTAACAAGAATTTCACGGTGTAAAAACAGAAAAGGCCAGCATTGCGCCGGCCTTTACATTTATTTGGTGCGGAAAGCGGGACTTGAACCCGCACGAGCTATGCTCACCACCCCCTCAAGATGGCGTGTCTACCAATTCCACCACTTCCGCGAAAACTTTTTAGTTTGAACCTTCAGCGTCGTCAGACTTTGGTACGTCTGTCACATCGCTTTCAACAACAGGAACATCACTTTGAGCTGCACCTTCAATAACTGGTACGTCTTGATCAGCTGGTAGCTCTACTGGCTCTTCTACTGTCGCTGGAACTTCTAGGTTGTTCCACTCATCTTCTGCGCTTTCACGGTTTGCAGTCATTGCACCCAAAGAAAGGCTAATTAAGAAGAACAAGCCTGCTAATATAGCGGTCGTACGAGTCATGAAGTTACCCGAACCTGATGAACCGAAAACAGTGTTTGAACCGCCTGAGCCAAATGAAGCGCCCATATCTGCACCTTTACCTTGTTGGATCAATACAAATCCAATAAGTAATAGCGCTACAATTAGGTATGCTACTAATAGCACTTCGTAAATCATAAATACCTCGTCAGTTTGCCGCTTGGCAAATTGAAATAAAATCTTCAGCTTTTAAACTGGCTCCGCCAATTAAACCGCCATCTACATCTTTCTGTGCAAATAGGGTTTCAGCATTATCTGGCTTAACACTACCACCGTACAAAATACGAAGGCCTTGAGCCAATTGTGCGTCTACTTTATTAAAGTAGCCGCGAATAAATTCGTGTACTTCTTGTGCTTGCTCAGGGCTGGCTGTTTTACCAGTACCAATTGCCCAAATCGGCTCGTATGCAATAACAGTTTTGCTGAGTTCGTCTACCGACATGGCGCTAACTAGTGCATCTAGTTGCTCGCCAACAAACGATTCAACATCACCTGCTTCTCTCACTTCAAGTGGCTCACCTACACAAATGATGGGTACAACACCTGAAGAAACACATTGCTTTGCCTTTAATGCAACAAGTTCGCTTGACTCGCCTTGGTCTTCTCGTCTTTCTGAATGCCCAACAATTGCGTAACCGCAACCTGCTTCTTTAAGCATTTCAACTGACAACTCACCAGTGTGAGCGCCGTTATTAAGATGACTTACGTTTTGAGCACCAATGGCAAACGAATGGGTTTCAAATGCGTGTAAAAGAAGTGAAGGAGCGCAAATTACGATTTCCGAATCAGCTTTTACATTCGCCAGTTTTTGATTAAATTCAGCAACTAATGCCAAATTTCCGTTCATTTTCCAGTTGCCAGCCACGAATGGCTTTCTAAGATTTTTACTCACAACGCAGACCTTAGCCCTGTCTTCAAAGCGGGCGTGATATTAACTATTTAATTGAGAAGATACAAGCACAAAAAGCAAAATTTCCTGCTACGCCAACTAATTGGCGAGATTACGAACAGTTTCAGCAATATGCTCTGCCCATTTGTGAGATTGGCTTTCGTCATTCGACTCAACCATCACACGAATTAACGGCTCAGTACCACTTTTACGTAGAAGTACCCTGCCCGTTTTACCTAACGCAGACTCAGCCTCTTTCTTAGCATTTTGTACATTGCTGTGTGCTAAATAATCCACTTCTTGGTTAGCGTACCTCACGTTAACTAGCGTTTGCGGGTACATTTCAAACCCACTTGCTAAGTCGTGTAAGTCCATGTGCGAACGAAGCATTGCGGCAAGCACTTGAAGCCCAGCTACAATACCGTCACCCGTAGAGCTCATATTAAGATTGAGAACATGACCAGAGTTTTCACCGCCAATAGACCAGCCTTTTTGCTGTAGCAGCTCCATCACATAACGGTCGCCAACATTACTTCTTGCGAAAGGAACACCAAGCTTTGACAACGCATTTTCAAGGCCTAAATTGCTCATCAACGTGCCAACGACACCACCCTGCATTTTGCCGTTCTTAAGCGCGTCGCGGGCAATGATGTAAACAATCTGGTCACCATCAAGCACATTACCAAGGTGGTCTACCATCATAATGCGATCGCCATCGCCGTCTAGGGCAAAGCCAAGATCAGCGCCGGTCTCCTTAACCTTTTCAACAATCGCATCCATTGAGGTTGCGCCCACACCGTCGTTAATGTTTAAGCCGTTAGGCGCTGTACCAAGTTCGATAACCGTAGCACCTAACTCTCTCAATACATTGGGGGCAATGTGATACGTTGCGCCATGTGCGCAGTCCACAACAATTTTAAGATCTGTCAGCGATAATTCTGAAGGGAATGTCCCCTTACAAAACTCAATATAACGACCCGCAGCGTCGTTTATACGCGTGGCCTTACCCAGCTTATCAGATGCCACACATGTCATTGGACGCTCAAGCATATCTTCAATCGCTAATTCGATATCATCATCAAGCTTAAAGCCTTGCGCTGAGAAAAATTTAATGCCGTTGTCATAAAACGGATTATGTGACGCACTAATCACTATCCCTGCTTCTGAGCGAAATGTTTTGGTGAGATAAGCAATGGCTGGCGTTGGCATGGGGCCTAGCAAGCCGATATTGATACCAGCAGCCGATAAACCAGCCTCTAAAGACGACTCTAGCATGTAGCCAGAAATACGCGTGTCTTTACCAATAAGTACTTTGTTCGTCCCTCGTCCGGCAAGGACCTTACCTGCTGCCCACCCGAGTTTTGTAACAAACTCTGGGTTGATATTGCTCTCGCCTACCTTTCCGCGGATACCGTCGGTGCCGA
Source organism: Alteromonas sp. G4i13 (assembly GCF_054960505.1). Taxonomy (NCBI): domain Bacteria; kingdom Pseudomonadati; phylum Pseudomonadota; class Gammaproteobacteria; order Alteromonadales; family Alteromonadaceae; genus Alteromonas; species Alteromonas sp. G4i13. Next base: position 28,527 of record NZ_JBHNYX010000021.1, read on the forward strand.
AATATTTGCGCTGCGTCATTATTATTCCTTATTTTACTGAATTCAGCATTTTCACGATATTGACAGCATCAGCTGTTTCTTTCACGTCGTGAACGCGAATTATCTGTGCGCCCATTTGGGCGACAATTGTAGCGAGGCTTATGCTTCCCGCCAAGCGCTCATCCACTTTTCTATTTAGCAAATTGCCAATCATCGACTTGCGAGACATGCCTACTAACACTGGGTAACCCAGCTTCATAAGCGATGGCAAGTGTTTCACCAGCGTATAATTGTGTTCCAGTGACTTTCCGAAACCGTAGCCAGGGTCGAACAAAATCTTGTCTTTAGCAATGCCCGCTTCTTCACACACTTTGGTGCGCGCGAGTAGAAACTGACCCACATCATTCACTACATCATCATACTCAGGGCTTTGCTGCATGGTTCTGGGTTGCCCCTGCATATGCATTAAACAAACAGGTACTTGTGCTTCAGCTGCTACTTGCAATGCACCAGGCTCTTGTAACGCGCGTACATCGTTGATTAGCCCCGCGCCGGCTTTCACCGCTTCCCGCATAACGTCAGCCTTGCTGGTATCAATAGAAATAACACATGGGGTATTTTTAGCTACGGCTTCAATAACGGGTATTGTGCGGTCAAGCTCTTCCTGCAGCGATACGTCGGGCGCGCCTGGCCTTGTCGATTCACCACCTATATCAATAAAAGTTGCCCCTTCTTCAATCATGCGAAGCGCATGGTCAAGGGCTTGAGATACATTTGTGTGCTTGCCGCCGTCAGAAAATGAATCAGGAGTAACATTTAAAATGCCCATTACCTGAGGCTGTGACAGATCTATGAAGTACTTACCAAACTGCATGAATTACCTGCATTATCTTTATTTTGAAATTACCGTATTTCTTAGACAGAAAATATGTTGAGAAATGAAGCTATAAAGCAAACTGATTTTGATCCGCTGTGTTAGCAATGAAACCTACTTAAAAATGCATGCTCTTTGCCTTGTTGCTTGCTGAATTCTTTGGTTAGTTCTTCGCCGTGATTTTTTCATTGTTCTTTGCAAAGAACAGTGTAAAGCGTAACGAAATAAATAACTCAGCTGACACCGTGACATAAACTGTAAGTCAAATTCCCAGGTTAAAATCAATCAGCTCTAACAAAAAACGCCAGTTAAACTGGCGTTTTTCAATGGATGTAGAAGGTTAGCTTGGAATATCGCCCGGCTTACCTACCGACGGTTTGTCTACACCGTCATTTTTAATTTCACCTTCGCGAACCGGCGCACCACCACTTGGCTTATCGCCACCCGATGGCTTGCTGTCATCCCAGTCAGCAGGAGGACGAACGTCAGTGCGGTTCATCAGATCATCAATTTGCTTAGCATCAATGGTTTCGTACTTCATCAGTGCGTCTTTCATTGAATGTAAAATATCGATGTTGTCTTCAAGGATCTTTTGAGCGCGCTCGTAGTTGCGGTCAATCAGTGACTTAATTTCCGCATCAATGGCACGTGCTGTGTCATCAGACATATTTGTTGCCTTAGACATAGACTTGCCTAGGAACACTTCACCTTCGTCTTCAGCGTAAAGCATTGGACCCATTTTGCTCGACAAGCCCCATTGGGTCACCATCTTACGTGCAATTTCAGTTGCGCGTTCGATGTCGTTAGATGCACCCGTTGTTACTTTGTCGTCACCATAAATAATGGCTTCAGCAATACGCCCACCAAACAAGCTAGAAATCATACTTTCTAAGTGCTGTTTAGAGTGGCTCACTCGGTCTTGCTCTGGTAAGTACATGGTCACACCCAGCGCGCGACCGCGTGGAATGATTGACACTTTGTATACCGGATCGTGCTCTGGCACTAAGCGACCTACGATAGCGTGACCCGCTTCGTGATACGCTGTCATTTCTTTTTCAGGCTCAGACATCACCATAGACTTACGCTCAGAGCCCATCATGATTTTGTCTTTCGCTTTCTCAAACTCTTCCATAGAAACAAGGCGCTTGTTGCCGCGAGCAGCGAATAACGCAGCTTCGTTTACTAGGTTAGCAAGGTCAGCACCTGAGAAACCTGGTGTACCGCGAGCAATAACTGACGGTTCTACGTTATCAGCCACTGGCACTTTGCGAATATGAACCTTAAGAATTTGTTCACGGCCGCGGATGTCAGGAAGACCAACCACTACTTGACGGTCAAAACGACCAGGACGAAGAAGCGCAGGGTCTAGTACGTCAGGACGGTTAGTTGCCGCAATAACGATAATACCTTCATGACCTTCAAAGCCGTCCATTTCAACAAGCATCTGGTTAAGGGTTTGTTCACGTTCGTCGTGACCACCACCTAGACCAGCACCACGTTGACGGCCTACCGCATCGATTTCATCGATAAAGATAATACAAGGCGCCGCTTTTTTCGCTTGCTCGAACATGTCACGCACACGAGATGCACCTACACCCACGAACATTTCAACGAAGTCAGAACCCGAGATAGTAAAGAATGGTACTTTCGCTTCGCCGGCAATCGCTTTTGCAAGCAAAGTTTTACCCGTACCAGGAGGACCTACCATTAGTACGCCCTTCGGAATTTTACCACCTAGTTTTTGGAACTTAGACGGATCGCGCAGGAAGTCTACCAATTCAGATACATCTTCTTTCGCTTCGTCACAGCCTGCTACGTCAGCAAATGTTGTCTTAATCTGGTCTTCACCAAGTAGGCGAGCTTTGCTCTTACCGAATGACATAGCGCCACGGCCGCCACCACCTTGCATTTGACGCATGAAGAAAATCCACACACCAATAAGCAGTAACATGGGGAACCATGAAATGAAAATAGACGTCAGAAGAGACTGCTCTTCTGGTGGTTCACCGTACACTCTTACGTCGTTCTTAACCAAGTCAGAAATTAACTTGTCATCGAAGTAAGGTACGAATGTTTGGAAAGTTTCGCCTGAACGCTTAGTACCTCGAATTTCGCCACTATTATTGATGCGAACTTCTCGAATATTTCCCTGTTCTGCTTCTCTCAAAAACGTTGTGTAGTCAGTTTGCGAACGAGACGATTCACTCGGTGAAAAGCTCTGGAAAACCGACATTAAAACAACGGCGATGACTAACCATAAGATTAAATTTTTTGCCATATCGCTCAATGCTACTAACCTCTATAAACCCGAATTGCTTGTATATTCAACAAGTTGTTTATTGAATAAACGACACAACTCGCAACGAAAACCGCTTATCTCAAAGCGTACTACACTTTATACCCACAAGCCACCAAATACACCTCTCGCGAACGTGATCTGGACGAGTCAGGCTTACGCGTCTTTATGGTTGTGAAAGATTGTTTAAGTGCGTTCATGAACTCAACAAACCCCTCACCTTGGAACACCTTTATGACAAACGAACCACCAGGCTTTAACACTTGGTGACACATATCAAGCGCTAGTTCGCAAAGATACATAGAGCGAGATTGGTCAACCGACGCGTTACCTGCAAGGTTCGGTGCCATATCAGACAACACAATATCTACGGTGTTCCCACCGATTCTGTTCAATAGTGCGTCGAGAACAGCGTCCTCTCTGAAATCACCTTGTAAAAAGTCTACGCCCACGATTGGGTCCATGGGCAAAATATCGCACGCGATAACTTGACCATTGTCGCCAACGAGCTGTGCGGCTAGCTGTGACCAGCCCCCCGGTGCAGCACCAAGGTCTACAAGTGTCATTCCTGGTTTAATAAGCTTATCTTTTTTCTGAATTTCTTCCAGTTTATAGATAGCTCGCGAGCGCCAACCTTCCTTATTTGCTTTTTGCACATAATGGTCGTTAACGTGTTCTTGTAGCCAGCGTTTACTGCTGGCGGAGTGTTTCTTTTTTGTCATTCCAATACAATGTCATTAGGATTGTAGAGAAGATGGCGTTAGAATACGTTATTTCAAGCATAAACTAACAGATTAATTGTAAGAAATATTACTTCATGAAACTTTCAAATAAACAGAAACAATTCCTAAAAGGCCTTGCACACCCTTTAAAACCTGTTGTGCAGCTAGGTGGGAACGGCCTGACAGAAGGTGTGGTTGCCGAAATTGACAACGCCCTTAGCCATCACGAATTAATTAAAGTTAAGGTGCCAACAGACGATCGCGAAGAAAAAGCGCTAATCATGGATGCCATTGTTCGTGAAACAAACTCAGTTAAGCTACAGGTAATCGGCCACACGCTAATTATCTACCGTCAAAGCGAAGACTGTAAAATTCAGTTGCCAAAATAGCTGCAAAATAACCGAATATAAGGTGCCGATCCCCGTCGGCACCGTAGTTTTTCTTCTTACTTCCCGTTAACATCACTTTAATAATAGTGAAAAACTAGGGTTTAAGGGAAATCTATGACGCTAAATAATCTTACTGCCATTGTTACTGGCGGTTGTTCCGGACTTGGTCACGCCACTGCTATCGCACTTCGAGATGCAGGTGCTAACGTCAGCCTTTTCGACTTAAATGAAGAGCTTGGCGCACAGCGCGTAGAAGAATTAGGCAAAAACAACACACTTTTCACCAAAGTCGATGTACGCGATGAAACTTCTGTTCAAGCAGCTATAGACGCGACAACCGAAAGGTTTGGCGCCATTTCTTTAGTGGTTAACTGTGCAGGCATCGCACCAGCTAAGCGACTGCTCGACAAAGAAGGCAATCCGGCGCCGTTGGGTGACTTCCAGAAAACTATCGATATTAACTTAGTAGGAAGCTTTAATGTTTCTCGCTTAGTTGCAGCGACGATGGCAAAGCAATCGCCAATTAGCGAGGAAGGCGAACGCGGTCTTATCGTAAACACTGCTTCAGTTGCTGGCTACGAAGGTCAAATAGGGCAAACCGCTTATGCTGCGAGTAAAGGTGGTATTATCGGCCTAACTCTTCCAATGGCTCGAGACTTAGCCCCGTTGGGTATTCGTGTTAACACCATTGCGCCGGGTGTAATGGGCACGCCAATGCTACTTGCTATGCCAGAAAAGGTGCAAGACGCCCTTTCTGCTAACGTTCAGTTTCCTAAGCGCCTTGGCCTACCTGAAGAGTTTGCAAAACTGGTTATTCATATGGCAAACAACAGTTACTTGAATGGTGAGACCATCCGACTAGATGGTGGTTTACGCATGCCACCTAAATAGTTGCGAGGTTTTGCCATCAAGGGAGCTTATCGCTCCCTTTTTTAGTTATTAGCTGTTTAAATAAAATTTTTTAATTCTACATTCATAAGGGAAAAATTTTGCTGCAGCGATTCAGACAACGATAAACTCACCAGACTCGTCCATTATCCTTGTGTGCCCTTTTTGATTTTGCTTTGCTGAATACAGCGCCTTATCCGCTTTGAGCAATTGAGACGCAATCACATCAGATTGTGCTAATCCGTTTTTATCTAGCACCGATCCACCTATACTCACGGTTATAGGCCTTCCATCGGGCAATAAAATAGTACTAATAGCGCTATGCAGTCTTTCACTAAAACATTTAATAGATTCGAACGTCGCTTGGTAGAGTACAATCAAAAACTCTTCTCCTCCCCACCTCGCTACAACGTCTGTCTCGCGCACCTGCCCAAGAATAACTTTTGAAAGGTTGATAAGTACCCTATCGCCGACTTTGTGACCAAATGAGTCGTTGATATTTTTAAAAAAATCAATATCTAACAGCAAGAAAGATAGCGGAAAAAAGGCGCATGAAGATTGGACTATCAATGCGTTGATGTCCTCTTTAGCAGCTCGACGATTAAGCAGGGGGGTCAGAGAGTCTCTGCGACTCACTGCAGTTAACTCTTCCGTCTTTTTTTCAAGGAGGTCTCTGGCTTCCAAAAGTTCCTGATAAAGCTTATCTCTCTCCTCGGCTACGTAAATAGCCCAGTAAACGATGTTGCCTGTAACCGTTAAATTCGCTACGGCGGGAACACGTCTTCCCGCATCAGAAATCAACGTTATTTGTACCTCTAAATATTTTCCATTAGCGAGGATTATCGGCTTTATGTAGCTTTCATAAAATATTAAGCTCGCTTTCGATAGGATATTGGCTATTTTAGCTTCAACAGGGCGTGTTAAACCAAGGAAGGAATAAGCAAATGGGTTTAGCCATGTTATTTCCGTCGTTTCGATATGAGATTTTAATAATAGGCAGGGAAAATCTTCCTCTTTCCACTCATTCAACGGACAAACTCCTGCACGATTGAAGAGACAGTCAATGGGTTCGTCATATGTAAACAATGCCCATGGGCATCAACGATTTCAAGCTGAGCATTAGGAATTATTTGATTCATATAGTTACCGACAGCTGTTGAGGCTAGATTGTCGTGTTTGCTCTGCAAAATAAGTGTGGGAAGGGTAAGTTTAGAAAGTAGCGCTCTGTCGTCAGCAAAAAACGTGGCTTTAGCAAAAGGCTTAGCATACTTCGGGTCAGTAGAACAAAAACTCGTTTCAAGCTCCTGAGTTAAGCTGGCATCGCTATCTTGACCCATTACTAAAGGCGCCAAATAATTAGCCCAACCCACATAGTTTTTATCCATGAGATTAATTAACTCCTCCAAATCTTCTTTCTCAAAACCGCCTTCATAATCAGGTGGAAAATTCAGAAAACAAGGAGAAGGGCATATCATTGTGAGTTTTGAGAAGGTATCTGGAGACTGAATGGCAGCGTGCATGCCAATCATGCTACTTACTGAATGACCGATAAAATTGACCTTAGTTAAGTTCAACGCCTCACAAATTTCAAGTACGTCCTGAGCGTAGCCAGCTAGCGAAGAGTAACGGACCTTGTCGTAGGCTGCAAAGTCAGAGGCGCCACATCCAACATAGTCAAACAGTATCACTGTATATTTATCATCGAGGTAAGGTAGTAGATGTCGCCACATTTTTTGATCACAGCCAAAGCCGTGTGCCAACATAATGATAGTACTTCCTGAACCACATATCTTTACGTTGTTCCTCGCCTCTACACTTTGGGAAGTTTGCATGGTTGCACCTCAATTGTTGTTTAGTTCTTAGCGTGAAGAAGTAATAAATTTGAACGACAGCGCCGAACTACACTTCAATTAATTAACAGAGTATAACGAAATTCTTAGGACAGATTAACGTAATTTCACTCACCTTCCCCACCATTCACAATTAACGCAATATTGTATAAACGATTCACGGCATGGTAATTGATTGAATTTTTGGGGTAACGACCTTTACTACTTATTTTACCCGCTTCCTGTTCCATCAAAATAGATAGCGCATCATCAACGGTCTCTACAGTGTAAATATGGAACAGCCCTTTTTTCACTGCGTCGATAACGGTGGCATCTAATACCAAATTAATCGCATTTGATTTAGGAATAATCACGCCCTGCGTACCGGTAAGGCCGCGGTGTTGGCACAAGTCGAAAAAACCTTCTATCTTTTCGTTCACACCGCCAACCGCTTGCACTTCACCATACTGGTTTATGGAACCCGTGATAGCCAAGGTTTGTAAGCAAGGGATTTCAGTCAACGCAGAGATAAGCGCAACCAGTTCACCAAGGGATGCACTATCGCCATCAATATGTCCGTATGACTGCTCTAGCGCTATATTTGCCGATAGGGTTAACGGGAAATGCTGGGCATACTTGTTGCCCAAGTAGCCGTTTAGCAACATAACGCCTTTTGAGTGAATAGGCTGTCCAAGCTCTACCTCACGCTCAATATCAACGACACCACTTGCGCCGGCAAATACAGTAGACGTAATGCGTGCAGGCGTACCAAATGCAGTGTCACCAATATCCAATACCGTTAACCCGTTTACTTTGCCTACCGCTTTTCCTTCAGTGGCAATAAGCACGTGCCCTTCTTTAATATCGTTTAATAGTGTTTGGCTGACACGGCCGGTGCGACGCTTCTTGGCACTTAATGCTGTTTTTAAATGATCAAGTTCTAGCGTGTCGGCATTAGATTTCTGGCAGAAATAATAGGCTTCATTAACTAGCTCGATAACTTCAGCGAAGTGCGCAGATAGCTTTTCTTTATGTTCAGCCATTCTTAACGAGTACTCAACTAGCCTGCACATCGCGTTAGCGGTAATGCCTTTAAGTCCTAACTGAATAAGATGCGCACGTACTTTGCCCACGAAATCAAAAAGCGCCTGTCTGGTGACGGGAATTTCCAAATCAAAATCCACCAACACTCTAAACAGTTCATCAAACTCGTCATCGTAATCTTGCAGCGTGTAGTATAAATCACGCGAGCCTAACAGAACGATTTTCACATTTAAGTCGATGGGCTGTGGATTGAGCGTAATATTGTTCACCATACCCACATCTTGCTGGGGTAAGTCCATGCGCAAGCGCTGTGACTTGATGGCAAGCTTAAGAGTATCCCACACGAAAGGTTGTTCAATAAGTTGGTCGACATCCAACAACAAATAACCGCCATTTGCACGATGGAGCGCACCCGGCTGAATCATGCGATAGTTGGTAAACACGCTGCCGTGAATGTTGGTGTACTCTATTTTGCCAAACAAATTTTGATAAGTAGGGTTCGGCTCATAAATAACAGGGGCTGCGTCATCGAGTTTATTCGACACCAAAACGTTAGGAAGAAATTGCTCTTCTAAAAATACCTTCTTGTCGAAGTCATCACTCTTCTCTTCTTTCTGCTCTTCACTGTGAATGACTAAGATAGCATTGACTAATGCAGTTTTAAGCTGCTTGAGGTACTTCATTACCCCTAGCTCAGATGCGTATTTGTGTTCAAGCACTTTTAGCAGCGGCTTAATTCCCTGCTCTGCGGTCTTTTTGTCAAGCTCACGCAGACGCTCAGAGTTTTCGCGTTTCCACGTAGGTAGGCTTAACAGACCTTCGCTTAACCTATTTTCTAGCTCGTCAATAAGAGTATAAAACCCTTCCCGTTGTGCATCAGATAATGACGCAAACTCTGTGTCACTTATTGGCTTGCCGTTAACGATAGGTGAAAACGTAATAGAGCCGCCCTCTTCGTACAGCGCAACATCATTCGCTTGTGCGTAACGCTCTACCGCATCGATAGCCGCATCGTACTTTTGCTCGAACTCTCTGGAAATTGACGCGCGACGGCGCTGATATCCCGGGTTATCAAAAGCAATGGGCAGTGAGTCTAAGACATCGTCAATAAGCGCAGCCATGTCCTTGTGGAATGCTTTCCCACCACCGGGAGGAAATTTTAGCGCAACAGGTTCGCGCTCTTCGTCAAAATTGTTGATATAACAACAATCATCAGGCGCCGGTAGCTGGGCAACTTGGCGTTCAATGTAATCCTTCACTAGAGTGAAGCGCCCCGTAGCGGGCTCACCCATCACGTAAAGATTATAGCCTTTGGTGTTAATACCTAACCCAAACGTAAGTGCTTCACGCGCACGCTCTTGCCCAATGAAGGTCGCATTTAGCGCTTCATCATCTTTTAAGGCACTGTTTATCGCTCGGCGATTTATGGTAGGTGAAAGCGCGTCTACATCTAACGCATATAATTTACTGTCTACAGACATGTCTGTTCTATCTTTGTTTCTTTACTTAAGTGAAACCCTAATTAACATTAGTGTCAAACGCTTATCCTGAATAAGGCAGCTTTGCATCGCTAATTGCACAACAAACAACCACCTTCATGATTTTAGAGAGGAATTGGCAAGCACTACGAGCTTTTTGTGGTCTTCATTAGAACTGATACCTTGCGACACAAGGTGTAGCATCTAATAAAAGCCGAAAAGGAGTTAAGTACGAAAGAATTTACTTCAATTTAACCGCTGCATTTATTTCTGCCGCATAATTTGGATCAGAGCATTAAAATCACAGCGTTAAGAAAAGCGCGCCAAGGTCTGAGCCGTAAGGACAATGTGGTCAAGACAAAGCTCTGAAGAATCCTGTAACAGTAAGGCTTTAAAGTAGGTAGCAACGCAAGTTGCTTTCAATTACCTTAGAAAACACAAGAACCGAAATTCGTTTTGGCGACGAGACCAGGTTTCGCGCGCAATAACCAATGAACAAAAACAGGGTAATAACAATGACAAAAAAATTGAAAACTCGCTCAACCCTTCTGCTCACCTCCTCTTTCCTTGCTACCTTTCTGGGTACGGCATTTTCTTCAATGAGTATCGCTAACGTAAACTATGCAGATAACTCAGGGTTTTCTATTACCAATGAGAGTGAAAGCTATGCGCCAGTTGAAGTCGTGTACTCTCATTTTATTCAACATGTGGATATGTGGTGGCCGAAAGACCACACATGGTGGAAAGGTGCTTTGCGCATAGATGAGCAGGCTGGTGGCTGTTTCTGTGAAACGACAGACACGGCGAGTGCAGCGCATATGCAGGTAAGCTATGTTGAACCGAACAAAAAAGTGGTGATGACAGGTGGCTTAGGCCCGCTTCAAGAGATGGGTATGTCAGGTGCACTGACATGGGAATTCAGCACAATAGCATCGAGCACTTCATCGGATGCAAACACACAAGACGGTCGCATACCGAAAACTAAAGTCACCCTTACCTACCACGCCTCAGGCAATATTCACTTTAATGGCCAAAAAGCATCTAACGAAGACGCCGCCAATTTAGTTCGAGTAGTAGACAAAGTGCAGGCGCAACAACTAAATGCGCTAACTGCGTTTAGTGACAATAATTAGATGCGACACCGGGGCCTGTTTATCGACAAGATAAGATGGCGCCAAGAGAAAGTAAGATGAGCAAATGGGGCGAGTTCTGGTGTTCAATCGACGTAAACTGTGTCATTAATGCTCACTTTTCAAGCAAGCAACAATAAATATTGCCAAGTTCGGTGTTAAGCTATTGAGGCATGGCTTAGCGCTGGGTTATTCTATTGGGCTATATGTATGTTAAGTGGGTGAATCCCACGCGCGGTTAGTTGGCGTTGCTACAAACTCGCCTTATGCCGCCCCATAAACGTTTTAACTTTTAATGCGGAAGCCTAAGTTTCATGGCCGATAATCAGTACAATCCGAAAGACATTGAACAACGCGTTCAGCAATACTGGGAAGAAAACCAATCGTTTAAAGCAAATGACGACGTAGAAAAAGAAAAGTTCTACTGCCTGTCTATGTTCCCATACCCTAGTGGCCGACTTCACATGGGCCACGTGCGCAACTACACCATTGGTGACGTGATCAGCCGTTTCCAGCGCATGCAGGGTAAAAATGTATTGCAGCCTATGGGTTGGGATGCTTTTGGTCTTCCGGCTGAAAACGCAGCAATTAACAACAACACTGCACCTGCGAAATGGACATACTCAAATATTGATTACATGAAAAACCAACTTCGCTCGTTGGGTTTCGGTTACGACTGGGATCGCGAAGTAACTACATGTAAATCAGATTACTATCGCTGGGAACAGTGGTTCTTCACACGTCTTTACGAAAAAGGTCTTGTTTACAAGAAAAACTCTACTGTGAACTGGGACCCTGTAGACCAAACTGTTTTGGCTAACGAGCAGGTAATCGACGGTCGTGGATGGCGCTCTGGTGCGCTGGTTGAGCAAAAAGAGATCCCTCAGTGGTTTATTAAAATTACTGACTACGCCGAAGAACTTTTACAAGACTTAGAACAGCTTGAAGAATGGCCAGACCAAGTACGCGCAATGCAGGCAAACTGGATTGGCCGCTCTGAAGGTGTTGAAATTACCTTCGATTTAGCGTCAGCGGTTAACGACATTGCCGATTTGACGGTATATACCACGCGCCCAGATACCTTCTACGGCGTTACTTACGTTGCAGTGGCTGCGCAGCACCCTCTTGCCGAATTCGCAGCAAAATCGAACCCAGATTTAGCGGCATTTATCGACGAATGTAAAAACACCAAAGTTGCTGAAGCTGAATTAGCAACCATGGAGAAGAAAGGTTTCGCCACGGGTTTTGAGGTTGTTCACCCACTAACCGGTGAAAAGCTTCCAATTTGGGTCGCTAACTTCGTGTTGATGGACTACGGTTCAGGCGCGGTAATGGCTGTTCCTGGCCACGACCAGCGCGATTGGGAATTTGCGACTAAATACAACCTACCTATTCAACAAGTCATTGCGCCAAACGCAGGTGATGAAGATAAGTGCGACCTTACCGCCTCTGCATTTACTGAAAAAGGTAGCTTGATCAATTCAGCTAAGTTCGACGGTCTTGAGTTCGATGCCGCATTTAATGGTATTGCTGATGAACTTGAAAGCAAAGGCTGTGGAAAGCGCAAAGTAAATTACCGTCTTCGTGACTGGGGCGTAAGCCGTCAGCGCTACTGGGGCGCACCTATTCCAATGCTAAATTTGGAAAACGGTGAATCTGTTCCGGTTCCTGCTGACCAACTACCGGTTGTTTTGCCTGAAGACGTAGAAATGAATGGCGTTACCTCGCCAATTAAAGCTGACCCTGAGTGGGCAAAAACCACATACAATGGCGAAGCCGCGTTACGTGAAACGGATACCTTCGACACCTTTATGGAGTCATCGTGGTACTACGCGCGCTATGCCTGTGCTACTAACAACGACGCCATGCTTGATCCAACATCAGCTAACTACTGGTTACCAGTAGATCAGTACATTGGTGGTATCGAGCACGCTATCTTGCACTTACTTTACTCGCGTTTCTTCCACAAGTTGTTACGCGATGAAGGCTTGGTAAACTCTGATGAACCGTTCAAGCGTTTGCTGTGTCAAGGCATGGTATTAGCTGACTCGTACTATCGTGAAGACGCGTCGGGTAAGAAAACCTGGTTCTCGCCTACCGAAGTAAGCACTGAAAAAGACGACAAAGGCCGTATTGTTAAAGCATGGCTGACAGCAGATGGCAAAGAAGTTATTCATGGCGGTATGACGAAAATGTCTAAGTCGAAGAATAACGGTATAGACCCACAAGAAGTTATCGACCAATACGGTGCCGATACAGTGCGTCTATTCACCATGTTCGCTGCGCCACCGGAGCAAACCCTTGAATGGGTAGATTCTGGTGTTGAAGGAGCAAACCGCTTCTTACGTCGTATCTGGAAATTAGTGACAGAACACGTTGAAAAAGGCACGCCAGAAGCGATTGACGTTAAAGCACTGTCGAAAGACCAACAGGCACTTCGCCGTGAAGTACATAAGACCATTGAAAAGGTGTCTGATGACTTAGGCCGTCGTCAAACCTTTAACACTGCGGTAGCAGCGGTGATGGAATTGTTAAACCACCTTCAAAAAGCGCCACAAGACAACGCGCAGGACATCGCTATTATGCGCGAAGCCTGTGAATCAATCTTGTTGCTTCTAAACCCAATTACGCCGCACATTGCTCACGAGCTATGGAAAGTGTTGGGTCACAGCGAAGATATTGACCTTGCACCTTGGCCACAAGCTGATAAAGCTGCATTGGTTGAAGACGAAAAGCTAATCATTGTTCAGGTTAACGGTAAGGTTCGTGCTAAGATGACAATTGCTGCTGATGCTAGCAAAGAGAGCATTGAAGCATCTGCGAAAGAACAGCCTAACGTTCAGCAATTCATCGAAGGTAAAACCATTCGTAAAGTGATTGTTGTGCCTGGCAAGCTTGTAAACATTGTAGCTAACTAGGTCAGATACTGATGAAAAAGCACTTACAATTCGCAGTCGCTGTGTTGGGAACCGTATTGGTTACTGGCTGTGGCTTTCATTTGCGAAGTAGCCCTAGCCTACCTGACGACATAAACACCGTTGCTATTGAAAGTGCCCGAGCACACGCGCCCTTGGCGCGTGCGCTTGATAAACGCTTAAACGTTTACGGTTTATCCAGTGTTAGCGTAGATAAAACATCGCGCTCTAACCAAAACGTAAACATCTATTTGCTTCCAGAGAAATTAGAACGTCAGCTGCTGTCGGTTTATCCTTCGGGTCAAGTCGCTGAATATGAACTGATATATGTTGTGCGTTACCGCGTGCAGTTTCCTGGTAAGGAAGCGGTAATGGTGCAATTTGAAGTAGTACGTGACTATCAAGACGACCCTGACCAAGTGTTGGCAAAGTCTCGCGAACTTGAATTGATGCTAAGTGAAATGCGCGATGAAGCCGCTGATATCATGATCAGACGCCTTTCCAGTCAGGCAGCCGCTGCACCAAATGCGTCAACTTCCGTTAGTCAGTAAACATCAGAATTTTTCATGCAGATTTATCCAAACCAATTTAGCCAAGATATCACCAAGGCGCTTCGCCCGTGCTATCTGGTGTTTGGAGATGAACCCCAGCAGAAGTTTGATGTCATTGAGCAAATACGCGCTAAAGCAAAAGCCAATGGCTTTGAAGAAAGAACCGTTCTTGTTGCTGAAACAGGCTTTAACTGGAATCAGTTGATTGAAGCCACACAAAGCATGTCGCTTTTCTCAAGCCAACAGTTTATTGAATTAGAGCTACCTACGGGAAAACCGGGCACTGAAGGCAGTAAAATGCTGCAAGAAGTCGCGGCATCATTAAACCCCGATATTTTGTTGCTGGTTCACGGCCCCAAAATTGGCAAAGACGTGCAGCGCGGCAAATGGTTTAAAGTGCTTGATGATTTGGGCGCGTCGGTATTGTGTTACCCGTTGGAAGGCAAGCAGCTCAATGCATGGCTTAACCAGCAGTTAAATGCCCACCAACTCTCCGTATCAGCGTCGGGTGCTAAGATGATTGCTGATTTCTGCGAAGGCAACATGCTTGCTGCTAAGCAAGAAATTGATAAGCTCGCCCTACTCTATCCACACCAGTCTATTTCAGACGAACAAATTGAAGAGGCGATGGTCGACCAGTCGCGTTTCAACGTGTTTCAACTAGTTGACGTTATGCTTAGCGGCGACAGTACCCGCTGCATAAAAATGCTATACCGATTAGAGAGTGAGGGCCTGGAGCCTAACATCATTATTTGGGCGCTGATTCGAGAGTGGGAGCAGTTATGGAAACTAAAACTAGCGCAGCAAAGCGGTGCCCCCATTCAGTGGCAAAAATTCGGTATTTGGCGTAATAGACAAGGTTTTTATCAAAGTGCCTTGAATCGTCTGAGCATCGCGCAGCTAGAAGACATCCAAAAAGCGTTGACTCAGTCAGATCATGCATTCAAACAGAGTGTCATTGCCCGCCCTTACGTCGAAATGTGTCACTTGTGCATGATGTTCATGGGTATGGACCTTCGCGAAATTCCTCTGTTACAGGCATAATGGGCAATTCTAAGTGAGTCTTTCCGGCGCTTCTCGAGCATATCCAACGGTGAAAGCCATTCTTGGTGGTACGTTTAATCCGCCGCATAAAGGCCATATTGGTGCGGCACTTAAAGCGGCAGATGAAATTGGAGTAAACCACGTTCATCTCATGCCTTGTAAATTAGCTCCGCATAAGTCAGTAGGTGTATCAGAAAGCCATCGGGTAAAAATGATTGAACTTTGCGCCCAAAACAATGACAGACTTATTCCAGAGTTAATTGAACTGACGCTTCCGTCACCCTCTTATACAGTTAAAACACTGCGTGCACTTAAAGAGAAAAGCGATGACACAATCTGTTTTTTCATTGGCGCAGATTCGCTGTATAATCTGGACAAATGGTACGAGTGGGAACACCTGCTCGATTATTGTCACTTAGTGGTTATGCGCAGAGACGACGAAAAATTTTCGCCGCCTCCCGCAATACAAGCTTGGTTAGATTGTCATGTGGCTAACGATAAAAATGTTATTCACGCAAAGCCTGCAGGCCATGTAGTGTTAACCAACACACCGCTGTTTAGTGTTTCATCTACTGAAATTCGTGACGTACTAGCAGGTGCTGCTACGCCTGAAAAAGCGGGTACGCCAAACAGTTCAAATGCTGACCTATCTAACTTATGGTTAGAAGAAAGCGTTTTAGATTACATAAACGAACATCAGTTATATAAAAGTTAAGTAAGTGAGGAAAACTCTTGGAGAGTCAACAGCTCAAACAGTTTGTTAAAGACAAAATTGACGATATGAAAGGCCGTGATGTTATTGAACTAGACGTTCGCGGCAAATCAAGTATTACAGATACCATGATCATTTGTTCAGGTAACTCAAAGCGCCACGTTTCATCTATTGCAGAAAATGTCATGGTAGAAGCGAAGAAAGCGGGTCACGCACCTGGAAGTGTGGAAGGTAAGGAAACCGGCGAATGGGTTCTGGTTGATTTTGGTGATGTTATTTTGCACGTTATGCAAGATGAAACCCGTGATTTCTACCAGCTAGAGAAACTGTGGTCGTAGTGGCGTAAACGCTTGCTATAAACATGCAGTAACACGGTCAATAAAGGCCATACTCAAATGTGTATGGCCTTTATTGTATAAGTGAAATACTAATTCCTGCGGTAAGGGTAAAAGAAGTGCGTATACAAATCGTCGCGGTCGGAACAAAAATGCCAAGCTGGGTAAGTACGGGCGTGGATGAGTTTATTCGTCGTTTCCCTAGCGACATGCCAGTGTCCTTTACTGAAATACCTGCCGGAAAGCGAGGCAAAAACGCGGATATTAAGCGCATTTTGGAAAAAGAAGGCGAGCAAATGCTAGCCGCTATTCCCAAAGGAAATCGCATTGTTACGTTAGAAGTAACAGGTAAACCCTGGGACACTCCCACGCTTGCTAAACAACTCGACAATTGGAAAATGGACGGGCGCGACGTAAGCCTGCTTATTGGTGGTCCAGAAGGGCTAGCACCAGAATGTATTGCTGCGTCGGAACAAAAGTGGTCCTTATCAGCCTTAACTCTACCCCATCCACTTGTTAGGATCATTCTTACAGAAAGCTTATACCGCGCGTGGTCGGTGACGCAAAATCACCCTTATCACCGTGAGTAATTGGTCGCTTTATTAATGCAAAGGAAGTCAATGCAACGAAAACGTCAAGCAATACGGGACCACTCCGCTGAAGCGAACTTGTTCGCGCGCCGAGCGACCATTGCTTTTATTATTGTTGTGGCCATGTTGGGCATTGTACTTAACAATCTCTATTCTTTGCAGGTCACCCAGTTTGAAGATTATCAAACCCGGTCTAACGGTAACCGAATTAAAGTGCTGCCCGTACCGCCTAACCGCGGTCTCATTTATGACCGTAACGGCGTGCTTTTAGCCGAGAACCGTCCAGTTTTCAGTTTGGAAGTTATTCCAGAGCAAGTGGATGATATTGAGCAAACCCTTGCAGATCTGACCGAATTAATGAGCATCACCAGCGATGAAATTGAACGCTTTCAATCTACGCTAAAAGGAACGCGAAGATTTAAACCCGTTGCGCTTCGCACTCAGCTAAGCGAAGAAGAAGTAGCGTTGTTCTCTGCCAGTAAACACAAGTTTCCGGGTGTTCAAATTGAAGCGCGTTTAGCTCGTCATTACCCTTATAAAGAAACGCTTACCCATGCACTGGGTTATGTTGCACGCATTAACAAGCGAGACTTACAAAAACTCGTTGAAGCAGGTCAAGAAGATAATTACGCCGCAACCCACGATATCGGTAAGCTAGGCATAGAGAAATATCACGAAGAGCTGCTTCATGGAAAAGTGGGTTATCAGCAGGTCGAAGTAAACAACCAAGGCCGAATTATTCGTGTACTCAGTGTTGAGCCACCAACACCGGGCAAAGACATCGTACTTAACTTGGATTTAGAGCTTCAGTTAGAAGCCCAGCGAATAATAGAAGGCATGCGCGGCGCTGTAGTGGTTACCGATGTTAAAACAGGTGGCGTACTGGCACTTTATTCTAACCCTAGTTACGACCCCAATTTATTCGTGCACGGTATCAGCAGCAAGAATTACTCTGCGCTACTGAATTCACCGGACCGCCCGCTAATTAACAGGGCGACACAAGGACAATACCCTCCCGCTTCTACCATTAAACCGCACCTTGGTTTTGTTGGACTAGAAGAAGGCATCATCACCAAAGACTACACCATTAACGATACAGGACGCTATCAATTGCCAAATGTGTCGCACGTGTGGCGCGATTGGCGTCGATGGGGACATGGCAAAGTTAACGTATCAAAAGCAATAGAAGTGTCGTGCGATACTTATTATTACGAGCTAGCGTATAAATTGGGTATCGATAAAATCAGTGAATCTATGTACGAATTCGGATTTGGAGATTTCACGGGTATCGATCTTTACGAAGAGTCAGATGCCAACATGCCTAGCCGAGGCTGGAAACGCGCTCGCTTTAATCAACCTTGGTATATTGGTGACACCATCCCCGTTGGTATAGGACAGAGCTATTGGACCACCACGCCGGTCCAGTTAAATACATCGGTTAACACGCTGATCAATGCTGGGGAACGCTATATTCCACAAATCATTCGCGGTTATATGAACACCGATAGTTCTGTCGAACTTATCCCGCTTAAGTCGCTGCGGCCTATAGAAATTAAGAACCGTAACAATTTAGATGTGGTGTTAAACGCCATGCGCGATGTTGTGAGTGGCGAAGAAGGCGGCGCGCGTCATGCATTTGCAGATACCCCTTACGACTCTGCGGGTAAGACAGGAACAGCGCAGTTGTTTACCGTTGGCCAAAATGAAAAATATGACGCTACTAAAATTGATGAGCGTCTTCGAGACAATGCCATGTATGTTGGCTTTGCCCCTTTCGATGATCCAGAGATATCGGTAACCGTGGTCCTTGAAAACGTAGGCGGTGGTAGTAAGAACGCAGCACCCGTCGCCCGTCAAATCATGGATTTCTATTTCAGAGACCGAGTTTTTGAAACTGCCGAAGCTGACTCGGCAAACACTGATAATGAATTAGGGACAAACTAGTGAAGAGAACCACCATAAACCCTAATAAAGTAAGTTTTCTTCAGCGCATTCATATCGATGGCTGGCTGTTAGTCGGGCTACTCGTGCTAAGTTGTGTTGGGCTATTTACTCTGTACTCGGCGTCAGGTCAGGATATGGAGCAAATGGAGCGCCAGTTTATCAGGCTGGGATTTAGCTTTATCGTTATGTTCGGATTAGCCCAAGCCCCTTTGGGCGTGTTTAGGTTTTTCTCAACCTATGCCTATGGTGCAGGCCTGCTCATGCTAATTGCCGTTTTATTATTTGGTGATATGGGCAAAGGCGCACAGCGCTGGCTAGACCTGGGCTTTATCCGTTTTCAGCCCTCTGAACTGATGAAGCTTGCCGTGCCTATGATGGTTGCATGGTATATCAGTAAATTCACTATGCCGCCGCGCACCACCCACATTATCGTTGGGTTTGGTTTGGTGGTCGTGCCCACCATTCTCATTGCAAAGCAGCCTGATTTAGGGACCTCGTTACTCATCGCCAGTTCAGGTATCTTTGCCATATTCCTGGCAGGTATGAGCTGGCGTCTTATTTCAGTAGTGGGCGGCCTCATTGGCGCGTTTGCGCCTGTGATGTGGTTCTTTTTAATGAAGGATTATCAAAAGCAGCGGGTTCTTACTTTTTTGAACCCGGAAAGCGATCCACTAGGTTCTGGCTACCACATAATCCAATCTAAAATTGCCATTGGTTCCGGTGGTGTAGACGGCAAAGGCTGGTTACAGGGTACGCAGTCACAACTCGAGTTTTTACCCGAACGCCACACCGACTTTATCTTTTCAGTATTCAGTGAAGAGTTTGGTCTTACCGGTGTAATGTGTTTAATGGCAATATACATTTTTATAATTATGCGCGGCCTTATAATTTCTAGCCGGGCACAAGACGCCTATGCAAAATTGCTTGGCGGCAGTATTACCCTTACCTTTTTTGTTTATGTGTTTGTAAACATGGGCATGGTGTCCGGATTACTTCCCGTGGTGGGTGTTCCCCTTCCTCTAGTGAGCTTTGGAGGAACATCTATGGTGACTTTAATGGCAGGTTTTGGCATTCTTATGGCCATTGCCACTCAGAAACGTTTAATGTCTAGATAACTTGTATGTTACAACGCCTTTTTTCGGTACTTGATTTTGTAAAAGCGGGTTTAGTTAATGCGGGTCTTGTTGCCCAAAATCTGGCAAACGGACAGTTCTTTCGCTATGGCTCAGCTGTTTTTATAGTTTTGGCATTAGTGGGATGCCAAAGTGCACCTACACAATCTGGTCGCTATACTCAAAAGCAAGACTCAGCGCCTAAGCACGTTGCCAAGAAACCAGAAACACTTGATGCTGTACCAAAATACGAAGCCTACCGCATGTTTAACAGCAGGCCTTACAAGGTACTGGGCAAGCACTACACGCCAATGGATAGTGGTAAAGGCTATGAGGAGGTTGGTTATGCCAGTTGGTATGGTCAGAAGTTTCACGGTCACTTAACCTCAAATGGCGAAACTTACAATATGTTTGCCATGAGCGCAGCTCACAAAACATTGCCACTGCCCTCTTACGTGCGTGTTACTAACTTGGAAAATAACAAACAAGCGATCGTCCGCGTTAACGACCGCGGCCCTTTTCACGATGATAGAATTATCGATTTGTCGTATGCAGCCGCAGTAAAACTAGGCTACCACAGCAAAGGCACAGCGCGAGTCAAACTTGAAGTTATCCACTTTGATGAACAAAACAATGTGACGGTGGGAAACAGTCCAACCGTTACTTACGATGAATACTTGGGTATTGCGGTAGTACCCGCACCGGCCTTGGCAGCAACTTCACCCACCCCGCCATTAGCCCCCTCTTCGAACACCGCGGATACCAACACAAGCAGCAGTGAGAAAAGTACCAACGCGGTAAGTGATGCGATCTATATTCAAGTTGCTGCGCTTTCAAACGCCGAGAAGGCAAAATCTATCTCTAACGTGCTATCGGCGTTATATCAAATTCCCGCTCATCTACCAGTAGCAGATAACATTTATAAACTACAGTTAGGCCCTATCCACGATGAAGCAGTCGTCGCGGAGGTTCTTGAACAATTAAAGCAAAATGGCTATCCCAACGCTTACGCGATTACGCAGACCATGTAGTTAGTTGGGTTGTCGCACGCTCATAAAAACAACGACATTGTGGCAGCATTGTGTCATTCAGCAGGCAATATCACGGTTTCTTCGCCTAATACCTACAATCACGTAAACTTTTTTGATAAAACCTAGTCTTATAAGCAGCCTTTCGTTAAGATCTCTCGTCACCTCAGCTAATAAGTAGGTGAAACAACAGAATTCGGTTACGAACTGGACAAAAGCTAAAATTGGGTAGCCATGTTTTGCGGTCATCGTTTCGCGGTCATCGCAACAATAGGGTAAGCTTTAACTCACACGGATAAAACGGTCAAAGAAATTAGAACCATGCTCAGAATAATTCAACGCGCTAAACCGTCATTACTTTCATTTGCCTTTTTGGTGATAGGCACTTTACTACACACAGCAAATGCTGCCGTAGTCACTCCGCCTGCTCCTTCAGTTGCCGCAGAAGGTTTTCTTCTAACCGACTTTGAAACGGGTCATGTGATTGCATCTAAAAATGCGGACATGCAGCTTGCTCCTGCGAGCTTAACGAAAATAATGACTATTTATGTTATTGGCAAAGAATTACAGGCCGGTAACATCAGCTTAGACGACGAAGTGACTATCTCGGAAAACGCATGGGCGAAGAAATTCCCTGACTCGTCAAAAATGTTTATTGAAGTAGGTACACAAGTTTCAGTACGTGACTTACTGCGTGGCATTGTTGTGCAGTCAGGTAACGACGCCTGTGTTGCTATGGCAGAACACGTAGCAGGTTCAGAATCTGCTTTTGCCAGCATGATGAATGCACACACGGCATCACTTGGCATGAGTGGTTCTCACTGGGTTAATGCTCACGGTCTTCACGACCCTGACCACTACACTACCCCTCGTGACATGGCGATTCTGTCTCGCGCGCTTATCGCAGAAACGCCAGAAATGTACAAGATTTATAGCGAGAAGGAATTCACCTACAACGGCATTAAGCAATACAACCGCAATAGCCTGTTGTGGGACAAAAGCTTAAACGTTGATGGCATTAAAACTGGCCACACGTCTGATGCGGGCTACAGCCTAATCACTTCTGCAGAGCAAGGCGGTATGCGTCTAATCTCTGTAGTTATGGGGACTGATAGCGAACGTGCACGTAAAGTTGAAAACAAAAAGCTACTTAAGTATGGCTTCCGTTTTTACGAGACACTTACGCCATACCAAGCTGGTCATAGTTTCGTTGCTCACCGCATCTATATGGGTGATAGAGAGACAGTAGACCTTGGAATTAATCAATCTACCCCCATTACTATTCCACGCGGTCAGGCGGCTAATTTAGAAGCTAACTTCGAACTTGATGACAAGCTTGAAGCACCACTTGCAAAAGGTCAGGTTGTCGGAAAACTTTATCTACAACTAGACGGTGAAGATGTGGCTAGTTATCCCCTAGTTACCCTTCAAGAAGTAAAAGAAGGCAGCTTCTTTAATCGCATAAAAGACTACATTATGCTTCAGCTAGGATTTGACGACGAGTAAACACCTTTACTGAATACGTTAAAAAGCTAGTTGTGAAGCGGCCAGATTTGTTACAATCTGGCCGTTTTTTTATATGATATTTTAAGTACCAAGGATATCGCATGGATACCCGTTTCGACGAATTACTAGATTTTCCAACAAACCAAACGTTTAAA
This sequence comes from Alteromonas sp. G4i13, assembly GCF_054960505.1. Lineage (NCBI taxonomy): Bacteria > Pseudomonadati > Pseudomonadota > Gammaproteobacteria > Alteromonadales > Alteromonadaceae > Alteromonas > Alteromonas sp. G4i13. The sequence continues at coordinate 51,048 of NZ_JBHNYX010000021.1, forward strand.
GTCATGGGCGTTGCTCATGAAGACCTACCTCAACAGGTAGTGAGCTGCCTTCAGCAACACGCGCCAGGTGATTACTCGCCTAACGTAAAACCAAGTAGTAAAGGTACTTACCACTCGGTTTCTATCAGTGTGCGTGTAACCAGTAAAGAGCACATGGAAACCATTTACACTGAACTTGCCAAATTAGAGCTGGTTAGGGTTGTACTTTAAGTGAATGAGCAGTCGATAGCGTCTGACGCAAACGGCGTTATAGTGCGTCAGTTAGGGCGTCAGCCGTATGAGCCTATCTTCGAGGCAATGAAACGCTTCACCGATGAGCGAGACCAAAGCACCCAAGATGAAATTTGGCTTGTTGAACACGATGCCGTCTTTACGCAAGGACAAGCAGGCAAAGCTGAACATATACTTATGCCTGGTGATATTCCTGTTGTTCAGGTTGACCGAGGTGGCCAAGTGACCTATCACGGTCCAGGCCAACAAGTAATTTATCTGATGCTAAACATAAAGCGCAGAAAGCTAGGTGTTCGCCATTTAGTCACTGCTATGGAAGAAGCGGTGGTCGGACTACTTGGAAAATACGGCGTAACCGCGTATCCAAAGCCCGATGCGCCTGGCGTTTACGTCGATGAGAAGAAAGTTTGTTCATTAGGTTTAAGAATACGTAATGGCTGCTCGTTTCATGGCTTAGCTTTAAATGTTAATATGGACTTATCACCGTTTCAGCGTATTAATCCTTGCGGTTATGCCGGTATGGAAATGATCGATACCGCGCGCCTCAATGGTCCAACTACGCTTGAGACCGCTGGTAATGAATTAACGCATTTGTTGCTAGAAGCGCTTTCCATTGCACAGCCAACATACAAAGAAGGTTTTGATGAGTAATGCACGACCTCAAGCGGGGATAAAACTCCGTGATGATGAAAAAGTAAAACACATTCCCGTCACTATTATTCCTACTGAAAAGGAAGAAATGCTGCGCAAGCCGGAGTGGATTAAAATCAAGCTTCCTCGTACTACCGAGAAAATTGATCACATCAAACAGACACTTCGCAAAAACAATCTTCACTCTGTGTGTGAAGAAGCGAGTTGTCCTAACCTTGCCGAGTGTTTCAACCACGGTACAGCCACCTTTATGATTCTAGGTGATATTTGTACTCGTCGTTGTCCTTTCTGTGACGTAGCCCACGGTAAACCTCTGCCTCCTAGTGCAGAAGAGCCTGAGAAGCTGGCTAAAACCATTGCAGAAATGAATTTGCGCTATGTGGTTATTACTTCTGTTGACCGCGATGACCTTCGCGACGGTGGCGCTCAGCATTTCGTAGATTGTATTAACGCCATTCGCGAACACAGTCCAACAACGACAATCGAAGTATTAGTACCCGATTTTCGTGGACGTATGGATCGTGCACTTGAGATTTTCAAAGACGGCGTGCCTGATGTGTTCAACCACAACTTAGAGACGATCCCGCGTTTATACCGTGAATGTCGCCCTGGCGCGAATTACCAATGGTCGTTGGATTTGCTTAAGAAGTTTAAAGCGCAACACCCTGACGTGATGACCAAATCTGGTCTGATGATGGGTATGGGCGAAGAGAACGAAGAAATTCAAGGCGTACTTGATGATCTGCGCGCTCACAATGTGGACATGCTTACGCTGGGTCAATACCTTCAGCCAAGCCGTCACCACTACCCGGTTAAGCGCTACGTACACCCTAAGGAATTCGACGCCCTTGGTGACTACGCAAAAGAAATTGGCTTCACGCATGCAGCATGTGGCCCAATGGTCCGCTCGAGCTACCATGCAGACCAACAAGCAGCGGGTAAAGAAGTTAAGTAGTACCGAACTTCAGCATAGGGCTCAGCCTAACGTTGCTAAAAAGTTGATACAGAATAAAAGCGGTGATCTTCACCGCTTTTTTGTGCCTTCGTATTTCAGGGTGACAAACCCGTGGGTATTGTTAGAATGCCCGTCAAATTACGCTATCCCCTTTTGAAAAGTATTCCCAAATTAAGGGTAAGGTCATTTCATGCGCAAACATATATATATTGCCTATACAGGTGGAACTATTGGTATGAAGCCGTCTAAACAAGGCTACGTACCCGCTGCAGGCTTCTTGTCAGACACACTGAAAAAGATGCCGGAGTTTCACCGTTCTGAAATGCCCCTTTTTACCCTGCATGAATACGATAACCTTATCGATTCATCAGACATGGACCCGTCTGACTGGCAGCGTATTGCCGATGATATCGCCGACAACTACGACAAGTACGATGGCTTCATTATTTTGCACGGTACAGACACCATGGCATACACCGCCTCGGCGTTGAGTTTCATGCTTGAGGATTTGTCAAAACCTGTCATTGTTACCGGTTCTCAAATTCCACTGGCAGAGCTTCGCTCAGATGGTCAAGTCAACCTTCTAAACGCGTTATATGTTGCCGCGAACTTCCCCATTGCCGAAGTCGGACTGTTCTTCAACAACAGACTACTTCGTGGCAACCGCAGCCGCAAAGTAGATGCAGATGGATTCAGTGCCTTTGACTCCCCTAACTTTCCTCCACTGTTAGAAGCTGGCATTAACATTCGTCTGAAAGCCGGTGAATTAGCGAAGACACCAAATAACACCTTAACGGTATCGAACGTCAAAGCCCAACCGATCGGCATGGTAAGTTTGTATCCCGGTATTGCGCCAGAGGTGATTAAAAACACGCTACAGCAACCTGTGAACGCGTTGATTTTACTGAGTTATGGTGTGGGCAATGCACCTCAGAACCCTGAGCTTATTGCACAGTTAAAATACGCAAAAGCCAGAGAAATTCCTGTTTTGAATTGTACCCAGTGTATGCGCGGTCGCGTAAACATGGGTGGCTATGCCACCGGCCATGGCCTACAAGAAGTAGGAGTTTTATCGGGTAGCGATATGACACCCGAGGCTGCCCTCGCGAAACTGCACTACTTATTAAGTAAAGGGCTTCCTTTTGAGGAAATAAGCCATCTATTAACGCAAAACTTGCGTGGCGAATTAAGCGACTAGCAGCGTTACAAATAAAGTTTTTAAGAAAAAGGTTTCAACAAGTGATAACAACATATTCGGGTATGCTTAAAAAAATGCGTACCTCCGCCGATGAAAACAATACCGTGCACTACTCGCTTCCAATTGGTGATGAGCTGGTAGATATCAATTCTCTTATCGGCAAGGAAGTAACGGTAACCTACTCTGGTGACATCAACTGTGTTCACTGCAACCGCAAAACCAAAAAAAGCTTCAACCAAGGATACTGCTACCCGTGTTTGATATCGCTGGCACAATGCGATAGCTGCATTATTAAGCCAGAAAAGTGCCATTACCACGAAGGGACGTGCAGAGAACCTCAGTGGGGTGAAGAACATTGCTTTAGTGAGCATTTTGTTTATTTGGCTAACACAGGTACGGTAAAAGTGGGCATCACTCGTCAAGTCACCGAAGGCGTGTCTACGCGGTGGATGGATCAAGGAGCTACGCAGGCTACCGTAATGCTGCGAGTTCCTGACAGGCTTACCAGTGGTTTGGTTGAAACGTTATGCAAAGATCACATTGCAGATAAAACCAATTGGCGAACAATGTTAAAGGGCAAACCTGACGAGGTTGATTTAGAACAGGTCAAAACCGAATTAATGGGTAAAATTGAAAGTGAGCTAGAAGCGCTGAAGCAAGAAAAAGGGCTTCAAGCAGTATCAGAAGTGACTACGCCTATCCATGATATTCATTACCCTGTTGAAGATTATCCGGTAAAGATAAAATCTTTAAACTTAGATAAGACACCGTCATTTACTGGTGTGTTGCAAGGTATCAAAGGGCAATACTGGATGCTAGATGGCGATCGCGTTATTAATATCAGGAAGTTCGCTGGTTATAACGTAGACCTATCTTTCTAGGTTAAATGTTAGGGTCTTATTTTAGCTTACTTATAAAAATAAGACCCTTCTTACCCGCCGCTAGCTATCTAATGCGGCAGTTTATTCGAATAGGTATCAACTACTGCCAGAATTCAAAGTAGTCGTTACTATTTCTTTGCGGTTTAGGTGCAGGCTCAAACGCTGGTGTTCCTAAATATAAGAAACCTACCAGCTCGTCTTCTTCACTTAAGCCTAATCCGTTTCTTACCGTCTCACAGTGTGCGTAGCCACCGGTGCGCCACATGCCGTTAAACCCTTGTGCTACTGCTGCCATTTGCATCGCCATAACGCCACAGCTTGCCGACGCTATCTGCTCAACACGCGGTACCTTTTCATGTTCCACATGCTTTGCGATGGCTACGATAACCATAGGTGCGCGGTGAGGAAGCTGCACGGCACGTTCAATTTCTTTCTGCGACTTTTCATTTTCAATAGCGGATTGCTCATAGAGTGCACCTAGCTTATCAAGCCCTTTTCCTGTGCACACGATAAAACGCCACGGAGTAAGACAAGCATGGTCTGGGGCACGTAGTGCAGCCTGCATAATATTCTCTAAGGCATCTCCACTAGGTGCTGGCGCTTCCAATCGAGGCTGAGAACTTCTGTTGAGTAACAATGTTAATGCGTCCATTTACGTCCCTACTTTATTTTTTCGCGTTGCTGTTATCACGCTTCGATTTTCATAATCGAGAAAAGCGTGCCAACAACAATAATTTACCTAACCTGATTGCTAGATCCTACGGTTCATAAACGAAAAAGACCAGAAAATTCCGGCCTTTTGTACAGGAAATGGAGCGTCCCTAATTACTTTTAGAACGCATGGCTTTATTCACATAGTAATCGACACTAAAGAAGCGTCCACCACCATAGATAAACAAAACTAAAAGCATAATAAAATAGGTAGCTGCGAATTCGATGCCGTTGTTAAGTACCACAAAGTTACCGCTGGATGTAAGCCAGTCATAATGGCCATGCTCTTGTAACAATGATTTAGCTGCCGCAAGCTTTTCTGGCGCAGCCATAATGTTTTCATTCAGTAAGATTGTACCGTCGGCCAACCATGAAGACGCATCAGCAATAGCGAGCCATCCATTCTTAGCGTGAACACTCACCATAGCGACTATCATGGTTACCATTAATGGAATACTCACCAAGCGGGTCAATGCACCCAATAACAATAGAACACCGCCCACGAGTTCTGCAGCTGTAGCTAAGAACGCCATTACAAAAGGCATTGGTAAACCAAGCCCATAATCATCGTTACCAAACCAATCTACAATACTGTCGAAACTGGATGCTTTATTCCAGCCAGCCTGTATCATCACTGGTGCTAAATACAAGCGCAATAAAAGTAAAGGAATGCCATCTGCCACTTGCAGTCGGGTTACGATTTGTTGGTAAATGTGTGTCATTGTTTTGCCTACTTTGTGTGATTAAGAAATAAGAACGGCACTTTATGAAAAAAATTTCATCGCGCGAAAATAAGCCCTCACCGTTTTTACGACTAATGAAAAAGGGCCATGGAAAAACCGGCTATAAAGCAAAGAATGGAAAATTTCTTATGACGATGAGCGAGGATAGTCACAAACGTATTGCCTCTCTCATTCGAAAGTGGCTGGAACAAGACGAAAAAAAGAACGCAGAATAAAAGTCATCGTAAGTCTCCGAAAACAAAGACACTCACAAAAAATTACAATTAAGTTCGCGATCTTACTCGATTTAGGTAACATAATAGAATGCAGTACGTGAGTAAGGTATGCCTGATCTATCTTGCTCTGGTTAGTTAATTCAAAAAAAGGTAGTGATTAAAATGGCAGCCAAAGGAAATTGGACTAAATCCTTGTTTATTGGCTTGTGGACGGTGCTTAACTTCACCCGCAAACTTTTCTTTAATTTGATATTCATTGTTATTTTTGTTGGATTGATAATCGCAATAACTGGTCAGGACGATGAACAGTTTACCGTAAACAAAGACAGTGCTTTGTTTCTTACGCTTAACGGCAAGCTAGTTATAGAAAAAGAAAGCATTGATCCTTTCGAACAGTTCTTACAAGAATCGCTAGGCAGTGAACCTGAAAACCCAGAAGTACTGGTACGCGATGTAGTGAAAGTGCTTGAAAATGCGCAAAAAGATCGCCGTATTAAAGCTTTGGTTCTTGACCTTCAAGGTCTTACCGGCGGTGGTTTAGACAAGTTGCGCACCGTAGCTAATGCTATTGACGCATTTAAAGAATCTGAAAAGCCCGTTTATGCCATTGGTGATTACTTTTCCCAAGACCAATATTACTTGGCAGCACACGCTGATAGCATCTATCTGAACCCAATGGGCGGGTTAATGTTTGAAGGTTACGGCCGTTATGGCATGTACTTCAAAGACATGCTAGAAAAGTTAAAAGTAACCACGCATATCTTCCGGGTTGGTACTTATAAATCTGCTGTTGAGCCTATCATGCGAAATGATATGTCTGAAGAAGCAAAAGAAGCGGAAAAACAGTGGTTAGATGGTTACTGGGCGCAATACAAAGCGGATGTAGCAGCAGCTCGCGGTATCGATGAAGCAAACTTTGACGAGACCCTTGAAGGTTTATTAGCAAAGTTTGAAGCGGCAGGCGGCGATTTCGCACAGTATGCGCTTGAGAATAATTGGGTAGACGCATTGAAGACCCGCGAAGAAGTAAGATTGGAGCTTACTGAGTTAGTCGGTGAAGATGAAAACAATCACGGCGTTAACCTCACTTCGTTCAATACCTATCTTAAAGTTGTTAACCCGCCTATGCCGGTTATCGAGTCAGATATGGATAAAGTGGCGATTGTAGTTGCCAAGGGCACCATCTTAGACGGTAATCAAAAAGCCGGTACTATAGGTGGAGACAGCACCGCTCGTCTTTTAAGAAAGGCACGTCTAGACGACAACGTAAAAGCAGTGGTTCTTCAGATTGATTCTCCTGGAGGCAGCGCATTCGCCTCTGAAATTATTCGTCAGGAAGTGTTGCAACTACAACAAGCAGGCAAGCCCGTTATTGCTTCTATGAGCACCTATGCAGCTTCAGGCGGTTATTGGATTGCAGCAAGTACCGATAGAATAATTGCAAGCCCTAGCACAATTACAGGCTCGATTGGCGTGTTTGGTATGTTTATGACCTACGAGAATTCACTGGATTATTTAGGTATTCACAGTGACGGTGTGGGCTCTACAGAGCTTGCAGGCTTCTCTACTGTGCGTCCACTAGCACCAGAATTCGGTCAGATTCTTCAGCGCAACGTTGAAAACACTTACGGAAACTTCTTGTCGTTGGTTTCAAATGCTCGTGGTATGTCGGTAGAAGAAGTGGATAGTGTTGCCCAAGGACGCGTGTGGATTGGCGAAGATGCAATTGAACTTGGCTTGGTAGACCAGCTTGGTACGGTTGACGATGCTGTAGTTGCTGCGGCCGAGCTCGCCGAGCTAGAGAGTTATGATACCTTCTACGTACAACGTACGCTGAGTGCCCAGGAAATTTTCTGGAAGGAATTCTTTGGCCAGGCAATGACGTTTGTGGGCAAATGGCAATTTGCCCATGCCGACTCTGCACTGGTAAATGAATTTAAGCGCGTACTTAAAGAGTTCAGTTTAGTAAACCAACTAAACGACCCTAAGGGTACCTACGTGCTATGTTTACCTTGTGACGTTAAATAATACGCGCAGTAAATAAGTAGAAACAGTAAAAAGACAGAGGCAGCAACATCGCTTCAAATGACTTAACTCAAGATCAGCGTCGCGTTATTACCGACGCTGTTTTTTATTGCTATGAGCAAGCAGAGCAATACTTCAAGCAAACGTTCAAGCGCCCTACCATCACTTTTAGACGGTCGGGGAAAAATGCGGGCACTGCGTTTTTACAGCAAAACCGCGTGAATTTTCACCCACTTCTGTTTAAAGATAATATCGATGCCTTTTTAAGTGACGTGGTACCACACGAAGTCAGCCATTTGTTGGTATGGGTTCTGTTTGGCGGAGTTCAGCCCCACGGCAAAGAATGGCAGTCAATAATGCGCAGCGTATTTAACTGCACGCCTAATGCTACCCATCAATTTGACGTGAAACGGGTAGCCCGCACTTTTCATTATGTGTGTGACTGTGACACTTATGCGCTAAGTACACGCAGACACAATAATATTTTAAAAGGGGCACAATACAAATGTAGGAAGTGTCAGGCCTTGCTTCGCGCACCAGACGTTGGCAGCCTAGAAGCCAATTGACCTAAGACGCTGTCTGGCGAGCGGTATTTACAGGATACGTGCTGTTAATTAAACCAGTGTTTAGTAAATGCGTTGTCTAAATCGTTAAACGCTGTCTTAAGAAGTTGCGCTAGCTCTTTATATTTTGGTTTTGATTTAGCATTGGTCATAGCCACACCTTGCGAGCGCATTTTTGAGTGGATTTCTTGGTACCAGCTTTTCAGTTGTGGTGGAAGGTATTGGTCAGAGCGATGTCCTAGCCAAAGCAAACCTTGCATAGGCAAACTTAAAAAGAAAGCACCTATGGTAATGGTTTGAGGTAGATAATCGGCGCCTAAACTCTGATAGAGCAGCACGCATGAAACCATTGCCACTGGCGGCATGGTTTTGATTGCAAACTTAGTCGCTGCTACAACTCTACACTCTGGGAAAAAGGCATAGAGTTCTTTTCTTACAGGCCATGTCTTCATGTACTGCTGACCGTTTTTCAACATTGTCATTATTGATTGAGACATGCCTCACCTCTTTGATAAACCTTACTATCAGCATTAATACTGATATCACTCACGTCATTATTCGATAGTTATAACTAAATTGTAATCCGCTTTTTGGCTAATACAAACTGGTTCTTCTAAATCAGTACGTAATTACAGCGATAAACTATCAACATCGATCTTATCAAATACGATTGCACTGTAGTTAATTAAGTTTCGTTGATGTGGCGGCTGCCTTTTGGTCTGCTGTGAAGATCGGCGTTGTGTAGCTAATACACCCCGCATTAATAATTAAAAGGTATAAGTTCAATCTATCTTTAAGTGACATTTTTCTCGCTTAAAGGCATCATATAGAGCTTAAGCCTAAACACTGTGCTGCATGGCTTTGTTGTTACTTTTGTTAAAGCAAGTGAATAACGACCTGCAGATGTTGCGCTGGCAAATTACTATAATAAAAGTAACTAGGTGTTGAGCTTGATTTACAGATTTTCGCCCCTACCTAGCTTTCTAAGAGAAATTTTATAAGTAACCCTATTGGGTGAATTATTTGGAGAGGAAAATGGCAGAAAGCAGACACGTCCGTCTACTTATCTTGGGTTCAGGCCCTGCAGGTTATTCAGCAGCGGTTTATGCTGCACGTGCAAACCTTAAACCTGTACTGTTAACTGGTATTCAACAAGGCGGACAGCTTACTACCACGACAGAAGTAGAAAACTGGCCGGGCGATCCTGAAGGCCTTACTGGTCCTGATCTAATGGTTCGTATGCAAAAGCATGCTGAAAAGTTCGATACTGAAATTATTTTCGATCACATCAATAAGACCGACTTTTCGAAGCGCCCTTTCACGCTTTACGGAGATAGCGGTACTTATACGTGTGACGCACTAATCATTGCTACAGGTGCTTCAGCTAAATACCTTGGTCTTGAATCAGAGCAAGCGTTTATGGGTAAAGGTGTATCTGCTTGTGCAACCTGTGACGGTTTCTTCTACCGCAATCAAAAAGTAGCGGTAATTGGTGGTGGTAACACCGCTGTTGAAGAGGCGCTTTACCTTTCAAACATTGCATCAGAAGTACATGTTATTCACAGAAGAGATAGCTTTAGAAGTGAAAAAATTCTTGAGCAACGCCTTCGTGATAAAGCAGAAAACGGTAACGTGGTATTACACTTAAACCGTACGCTAGATGAAGTGCTCGGTGACGAAATGGGTGTAACCAAAGTCCGTATCAAAGATACGAACAGTGATGCCACTGAAGAGCTTGATGTTATGGGTCTATTCGTTGCTATCGGTCACAAACCGAATACCGATATCTTTGATGGGCAGCTTGAAATGAAAGATGGCTATATCGTTGTAAACAGCGGTACAAACGGCAATGCGACGCAAACAAGCGTTGAAGGTGTTTTTGCTGCAGGTGACGTGAGCGATCACATTTATCGTCAGGCCATTACATCAGCAGGTACAGGATGTATGGCGGCGCTAGATGCTGAAAAATACTTAGACGGTACGATGCCCGAACAAGGTTAATACTGTTTCCCAAGCCCTGCTGTTCAGTGGGGCTTTTTTCTGGCCCGATTATGATAGCGTTACATTACATCGAAGAAGGCGCGCCCTTCCCTCCAGTCGACACTGCATTAGACGAACCTAACGGCCTGCTAGCATTTGGTGGCGACCTCAGTCCTGCACGTTTATTTTCTGCCTACTCACAGGGCATTTTCCCTTGGTTCAGTGATGACGAACCGCTGTTGTGGTGGTCACCCGACCCCAGAGCCATTATTGAACTCGACAATTTTGTCGCATCGAAAAGCCTTAAGAAGCTTGCTCGAAAACAAAAATACACGGTAACGTTAAATTATGCGTTCGACCGAGTAATTGAAGCCTGTTCATCAACCCCTCGTAAAAACCCAAACACAGGTGAACTCAATAGCGAAACATGGATTACCGATGACATGATTGGGGCTTACCGGCAGCTCAATGGTTTGGGTTTAGCACACTCTGTGGAAGTTTGGGACGGCGAAACATTGGTGGGTGGACTATATGGCGTTGGAATTGGCAAGGTATATTGCGGTGAATCGATGTTTCACCGGGAAAGTAATACCTCAAAACTTGCTATGATGGCGTTGGTTGAGCACATGAAGTCTCACGATATGGCCTTTATTGATTGCCAGCTTCCTACCGATCATTTGTCATCCCTTGGTGCGAATGTGTTATCCCGTGAAAACTTTATTGAAAAACTGGAAAACAACAACCACACTTTAACTGAAGACGGTAGGCTGTCAGAAGACTACCTTAATCGTTGGAAGCCAAGAGTGATTACTCCGTGAAGTTTGGTATAACCCAATCATTTTCATGTAGCTATTTGCCCGATGAGCAAGAGCAATTATTAGTATACGCCGAAAATAATGATTTTCAGGCGTGGCGATACTCGCAACTTATTCAAGTGGGATTTCGACGAAGCGGTGAACAAATTTACCGTCCACACTGCCCAGCCTGCAAGGCGTGTAAGTCGGTGCGAATTCCGGTAAATGCTTACACCCCCTCTCGCAGTCAAAAAAGGCTGTTAAAGGCCAACCAAGGGTTTCGCGTTCAGCTAGTTAGTGAAACTAAAAGCACATACTACCCGTTGTATGAACGCTACATTACGGAGCGACATGCCGACGGTAGTATGTATCCCCCGTCACGAACCCAGTTCGACAATTTCGTTTTGTGTGATTGGATGACAACCCATTACCTAGAGGCCTATGATGGCGACAAGCTCATTGCAGTGGCTGTAACTGACGTTGTCGATGCTAACGAACATATGGGTGCACTCTCTGCGCTCTACACGTTTTTCGACCCTGACTATGGCTCTGCGTCTTTAGGTACATGGATGATACTCATGCAAATTCAGGAAGCGAGGCGTTTAGGCCACCACTATGTTTATTTGGGCTATTACGTAGAGGGCTGTCAAAAAATGTCTTATAAACACAAATTTTTGCCATTTGAGCAGTTTAGTGACAATGAATGGCATCTATTTAGCAAAAATAGTAAAATACCCACTTAATTGCTTTACACCGAACCCAAGATTGGGTAAGGTCTGCGCGGCAAAAATTTTGAATTACTGAGGTAACTGCTTTACATGGCAAAAGAAGATTGTATTGAAATGGAAGGTACTGTGTTAGACACGCTACCTAACACTATGTTCCGCGTTGAACTAGAAAACGGTCACGTAGTGACTGCACACATCTCTGGTAAAATGCGTAAGAACTATATCCGTATTCTTACTGGCGATAAGGTCACCGTTGAGATGACTCCTTACGATTTGACCAAAGGTCGTATCGTTTATCGCGCAAGATAATGAGCCATTTAAGCGGTAACGCATAAAAAAAGCCCGATTAAGATCGGGCTTTTTCGTATCTGGGTTTTACCTATTTCATCCTCGAAGCACTATCGCTAAAAACAAAGTTACTAACGAAGATACAGCGCTTGATAGACGACATTAGCCTTTCTACCTAGCGCTACATGCTTTATTACATTAGGTTGGCTCTGCTTCTTCAGACGTTGCACCTACACCTGTGTACTCAAAGGTAAGTTTGTCATCAACGCAGTCTACTTTAACGTTTCCGCCTTTAGATAACTCGCCAAACAATAGCTCGTTCGCCAGCTCTTTCTTAAGGTCATCTTTAATGACGCGCGCCATAGGACGTGCTCCCATTGCCTTATCATAGCCTTTCTCAGCCATGTAAGCGCGGGCTGCACTGGTGACCTCTAGCGACACGCCTTTAACGTCAAGCTGTGCCTGAAGCTCAATAATGAACTTGTCTACCACCTGCAAGATGATTTCTGGATCAAGATGATTAAACCAAATAATACCGTCCAGGCGGTTTCTGAATTCAGGTGTAAACACCTTATTGATTTCAGACATCGCATCGTGACTGTGATCTTGCTGCTTAAAGCCAATAGATTTACGTACGGTTTCTTGAACACCTGCGTTGGTGGTCATCACTAACACCACGTTTCTAAAGTCAACCTTACGTCCATTGTTATCAGTCAGCGTACCGTGGTCCATAACCTGAAGAAGAATATTGTAGATATCGCTATGCGCTTTCTCAATTTCATCTAACAGCACTACTGAGTACGGGTTTTTGATTACCGCATCTGTTAACAGACCGCCTTGATCAAAACCAACATAACCAGGAGGCGCACCAATGAGGCGACTAACTGCATGACGTTCCATGTACTCAGACATATCAAAACGTACAAGCTCAACACCCATGATTTTAGCCAGCTGTTGGGTTACTTCTGTTTTACCAACACCAGTTGGACCGGCAAATAAGAAGCTACCAATTGGTTTTGCTTCAGCTCCAAGTCCAGAACGTGATAGCAATATAGCGTCATTAAGCGTCTCTATAGCCTTATCCTGACCAAACACGACCATTTTAAGGTTGCGGCCAAGGTTCTTAAGCACCTCTTTGTCAGAAGCCGATACAGACTTCTCAGGGATACGCGCCATTTTTGCAATAATTTGCTCAATATCGCCCACACCTATCGTTTTTTTGCGCTTAGAAGGCGGCAACAGACGTTGGCTTGCACCCGCCTCATCCATTACATCAATGGCTTTATCTGGAAGGTGACGCTCGTTGATGTATTTAGCCGACAATTCCGCCGCAGCTTGAATCGCTTTTTGTGTGAAACGCACATTGTGGTGCTCTTCGTAGCGACTCTTAAGGCCAAGCAGTATCTTTGTGGTATCGCTGACGCTAGGTTCAGTAACGTCAACTTTCTGGAAACGACGTGCAAGGGCGCGGTCTTTTTCAAAAATACCTTGATATTCTTGATATGTGGTTGAGCCGATACAGCGTAGTTCACCGCTTGATAGCTTAGGTTTAAGTAAATTTGACGCATCCATTACACCGCCCGACGCAGCGCCAGCACCAATAATGGTATGGATTTCATCAATAAACAAAATGGCGTTCTTGTCTTTGCCAAGCTCTTTCAGAATTGCTTTCAAACGCTTCTCAAAGTCACCACGGTATTTGGTACCAGCAAGAAGGCCACCCAAATCCAGTGAGTAAACGGTACTTTCAGCAATAACATCAGGCACGTCTTCGTTAACGATTCTGTATGCAAGACCTTCTGCGATCGCCGTTTTACCTACGCCCGCTTCACCTACTAGCAGCGGGTTGTTTTTGCGACGACGACATAGAATTTGAATAGTGCGCTCTACTTCCGAATCGCGGCCAATCAACGGGTCTATTTTGCCGTCTTTCGCGTGACGATTCAGGTCAGTTGCGTATTTGCTTAATGCTGAGCCACCTTCTTCGCCTGCTTCAGCCTCTTCCGACGCTTCTGGGTTTACGGGCTCATCATCATCCGCTTTGCTTACGCCATGGCTAATGAAGTTCACCACATCCAAGCGCGTTACATCCGCCTTCTTAAGAATATAAACGGCCTGAGACTCTTGCTCGCTGAATATAGCAACAAGTACATTGGCGCCAGTAACTTCGTCCTTACCAGACGACTGAACGTGAAATACCGCACGCTGCAGCACGCGCTGGAAACCGAGCGTGGGCTGAGTTTCGCGTTCGTTTAACTGGTCATCTAAAATGAGAGGCGTAGTATCTTTAACAAAAGCTAACAGTTCGCTTTTAATTGCCTCAATATCGGCACCACATGCTTTGAGCGCATCGCGAGCAGCTGAGTTATCAAGCAATGCCAACAACAAGTGCTCAACCGTCATAAACTCATGACGATGCTCTCTGGCAAATACAAACGCGTTATTTAACGTTTGTTCTAATTCTTTATTTAACATATTGCTCGCCCTCTACAAAAAACCTTATGCCTGCTCCATCGTGCACATCAACGGGTGCTGATGTTTGCGTGCGTACTGATTAACCTGCATCACTTTTGTCTCTGCTATCTCAGCAGTAAAAATGCCACACACGGCTTTTCCTTGATAATGAACGGTCAGCATAAGTTGGTTGGCTTTCTCAGCGTCCATATTGAAAAACTGCATGAGTACCTCAATGACAAAATCCATCGGTGTATAGTCGTCATTGTTCAACAACACCTTATACATGGGAGGCGGCTGCGGCTTCTGTCGCTGCGCGTCTTTCTGTTTTTCCTTTTCGATACTAATAGCGTTGTCTTTACTCATAACTTAATAATAGTGGTTTAATGGCACATATGTGTACAAACTTTTGGATAAATTTATTCACATTTGCCCTTGACATAATATGGTTAAAAAATCTACATTTTGTATAGTGGTTTTGAGTATTGCACGTTAGCTACGACATAACTTACTGCGTAGCAGCTACAATCAATACTCTTTCCACCGTGTCTCCGGATCTATAATGGGGGCATATACTCGTGAGTTCAAGGATTAAGAGGAAGTCGAAGTATGGCGGTTGGCAAAGTTAAATGGTTTAACAACGCAAAGGGTTTTGGATTTATCGTTCCTGAGGACGGCGGCGAAGATATTTTCGCGCATTACTCTACGATTCAAATGGAAGGCTACCGTTCGCTAAAAGCGGGTCAAGAAGTAACGTTCGAAGTTCAGCAAGGGCCTAAAGGTCTTCACGCTGAGAACATTGGCTTCAAAGAAGAACCAGAGCGTTAAGAAAAGAATTTTTAAAGCCTGACCTTTTACGTCGGGCTTTTGCTTTTCTTGCCATTCAAAATGTGGAGGTGCAGTAAAGCGCCTGTGCGGATAAGTGCGTTTTAATTTTCCCCACAAAAATAAGCATTACGTTATCTTAACGTTGTGTATTAACGTTGCGTAATAGTTCAAATTAGACAATCAACGAGCTTTTTTCCTGTTCCTTTTATCTCCCGCTTATACATTCGTTTCCAAAACATAAGGTATATCGCCCTACCCCTTATACCAGTCCGCGTAGACCATTGCCTACTCAGCTAGGTTTAAAATGTTCGTAATCGCCGTGTGTTAGCGCAGGTATAGTGGTTCTACATAAAAAAAGCCCTCTCGTTTGAAGAGAGGGCTTTTAAACGTTGTTTTGAAATAGCTTCTCAGGTTTGAGAGTACTATTCTATGCGCTAGACCTATAAGCCTAACGCATATACACAAAATACTATGCGCCTAAGATAGCTTTTAATGTCTTACTTGGAGACATGGTTGCGAAAAGCTTGTCTTCGTCAGGGTAGTAGTAACCACCAATTTCTTGCGCGCTACCTTGCGTTGCATCAATCTCAGCCAAGATGTCGTCAATTTTCGCAGACAACTCTTCATACACTGGCTTAAATTGCGCAGCTAGATCTGCGTCTTCCGTTTGGTTCGCTACTTCTTCAGCCCAGTATAGACCTAGGTAAACATGGCTACCACGGTTGTCCAACTGACCTGCTTTACGAAGCGGAGACTTACCGTTGTTTAGTAGTTTTTCCGTTGCTTTATCAAGTGCAGTAGCAATAACTTTTGCTTTGGTGTTGCTGTGCTTAATAGCAACATCTTCTAGCGATACAGCAAGTGCCAGGAATTCACCGAGTGAGTCCCAACGCAAGTGACCTTCTTCAACGAACTGTTGCACGTGCTTAGGTGCACTACCGCCCGCGCCCGTTTCATAAAGGCCGCCACCAGCCATCAACGGAACAATTGATAGCATTTTAGCACTGGTACCAAGCTCTAGGATTGGGAACAAATCAGTAAGGTAATCACGAAGTACGTTACCCGTCACTGAAATGGTATCCAGACCGCGAATTGCACGTTCCATGCTGTAGCGAATAGCGCGTACAGGAGACATAATTTGAATATCTAGACCTTTGGTATCATGGTCTTGTAGGTACTTTTCAACTTTCTTGATAAGTTGCGCATCGTGAGCACGTTCGTCATCTAGCCAGAATACCGCAGGCATACCAGATTGACGTGAACGCGTTACCGCTAGCTTCACCCAATCTTGAATAGGTGCGTCTTTCACCTGACACATACGCCAGATATCACCTTCTTCAACATCGTGAGAGATAAGAACATTGCCGTCTTGGTCAATAATCGACACAGTACCGTCCGCTTCTAGTTCAAACGTTTTGTCGTGTGAACCGTACTCTTCTGCTTTTTGCGCCATTAGACCAACGTTAGGCACTGTACCCATCGTTGTCGGGTCGAATGCACCATGCGTTTTACAGAAGTTGATAACTTCCTGGTAAATGGTTGCATAAGTACTTTCTGGAATCACCGCTTTCGTGTCGTGCGCCTTTCCATCTGGTCCCCACATTTGACCAGAGTTACGAATCATGGCTGGCATAGAAGCATCAACAATTACGTCACTTGGTACGTGAAGGTTCGAGATACCCTTGTCAGAGTTCACCATCGCCATTGGTGGGCGGTCGGCATAACATGCGTTGATATCTTTTTGAATTTCTGAGCGCTGGCTTTCAGGTAAGCTTGCAATTTTGTCGTAAACGCTACCAAGACCATTGTTAGGGTTAACACCTAGCTCTTCAAACAGGTCGCCCCATTTGTTGAATAGATCTTTGTAAAATACTTTTACACAGTGACCGAACACGATTGGGTGAGACACCTTCATCATGGTCGCTTTTACGTGTAGTGAGAAAAGAATGCCTGTGTTTTTCGCATCTTCAATTTGCTCTTCGAAGAATTCACACAGCGCTTTCTTGCTCATAAACATGCCGTCGATAACTTCGCCAGCTAGCAAATCCACACGCGGTTTAAGGGTTTTCTTACTACCATCTTTACCCGTAAATTCAATGCTTACATAACCATCTTTTTCCACGGTTACAGACTTCTCACCCGAGTAGAAGTCGCCGCCGCGCATGTGCGCTACGTGCGAACGAGAAGCTTGAGACCACTCACCCATTGAATGCGGGTGCTTGCGTGCATAATTTTTAACTGCAGTTGGGGCACGGCGATCTGAGTTACCTTCACGTAATACAGGGTTTACTGCACTACCTAGTACCTTACCGTAACGTTCGCGAATGTCTTTTTCTTCAGCAGTTTTTGGTGACTCCGGGAACGCTGGTACGTTAAAGCCTTTTGCGTTTAATTCTTTGATAGTTGCACGAAGCTGTGGAATTGAGGCACTGATGTTTGGAAGCTTGATGATGTTAGCGTTCGGGTCTTGGGTCATCTCACCCAGTTCAGCTAGCGCGTCTGGCACTCTTTGTTCTTCAGAAAGATACTCAGGGAAATTTGCCAAAACACGTGCAGCAAGTGAAATATCGCTTAGCTCAACGTCGATATCTGCAGCCGCAGCAAACTTCTGGATGATTGGAAGAAGTGAGTAAGTCGCCAGCATTGGCGCTTCATCAGTCTTCGTGTAGATGATCTTAGACTTGGTCATTATATACCTCAATTTTCTCGACAGGGTACTGTCGTCTTTAGTCCATTAGGTCGCAACAACCCGCAACATGTTCATGTCACGCCCACAGTCATTGCGAAACGTATTTGATGTTTTCCACCTTTTGCTTTTATTAAGCACTAGGTCACTTGCTGTTTTCTTCCCTACATATTATTCAATTCCCTATGTGAGCAATATGCATCTCATGGCTTTGCACTCGACTACCTAGTCGTACGCAATTTCGAGATACGATGTATAAGCAAGCCCGCTTATCACAGCTAAAACTGTCTAATAATTATGCAGATGCGCTCTCTTATAAAAATGGGAGCGACCATTAGTATAGGGTCGAAAGTTTGAGTTACAAGTCATACCATTGTCTTAACTCATAAGATCACCGAATTTATCGACAAACTTCATTGAGCAAACCACTATTTGCGGTTGATTTTCCCATGCGAAGCATCGTCATTTGTCGTAAAATCCCCCCGAAATTTTGAATTTAAACAAGCGGAAGTAATATGTCTTCAAACGCTAAAGTGGTGCTTTTTAATAAGCCCTTTCAAGTTCTTTCTCAATTTACTGATGCAGACGGTAGAGAAACCCTAAAGGACTATATTGATGTTCCCGGTGTGTATGCCGCAGGACGACTCGACAGAGATTCGGAAGGTCTTCTCGTACTCACCAATGACGGAAAGCTTCAGCATAAACTTGCTAACCCAAAAGCTAAAACCAGCAAAACCTATTGGGTACAAGTTGAAGGTATTATGGACGAAAAAGCAATGCAGGCGTTGCGTGACGGCGTAGAATTAAAAGATGGAATGACTCGCCCCGCGAAAGTAAAGGCCATGGAAGCACCTAGCGTGTGGCCGAGGAATCCGCCCGTACGCTTTAGACAGTCGATCCCTACTAGCTGGGTAGAAATTACCATTACAGAAGGCAGAAAC
Source organism: Alteromonas sp. G4i13 (assembly GCF_054960505.1). Taxonomy (NCBI): domain Bacteria; kingdom Pseudomonadati; phylum Pseudomonadota; class Gammaproteobacteria; order Alteromonadales; family Alteromonadaceae; genus Alteromonas; species Alteromonas sp. G4i13. The sequence continues at coordinate 69,920 of NZ_JBHNYX010000021.1, forward strand.
AGACAAGTGCGACGTATGACAGCGCACGTCGGCTACCCCACCCTTCGGCTCATCAGATATCGAGTTGGCAACTGGACCATAGACGGTATTGAAAATGGCAAGTACGTTTGCTTTTGACAGTAAATCCACATCCAATACTTGAATTCACCTTTGTTGACCTCACTAAAGAGGCTCAGAGAAATTGCGGATTTTAGCGCTATTGAATCTTGCTTTGCCTTTTTGCTTTAAGAGATATTTTTAGATTACGGGCCGATGGCCACTAGGCACATATTTAATTACTTAATCAGATAAGGATTAAATGTGAATTAGCTATCGGAATCTGATAAAATCCGCGACCTCGAAAACAGGCCTATTTGTTAGTGGCATATTGGTAGCTTAATAGTGGTATAGCTCCACCAATTGAGTAACTGCTTCAACAAATTTATCAACATGTTAATTGATAACTAAATCTGCAAATAAGGCTTCTTTTTTATTAATCAAATGAGTGTGCAATCCGTAGTGAGTGATATTGAATCTAACGCCAGCAAAAAAGTGATCGTCGGTATGTCCGGCGGTGTCGATTCGTCTGTTTCAGCCTACCTGCTTCAACAGCAGGGATACCAGGTTGAAGGTCTTTTCATGAAAAACTGGGAAGAAGATGATAACGATGAGTACTGCGCCGCTGCGGAAGATTTAAAAGATGCGCAAGCTGTGGCTGACAAGCTGGGCATTGAGCTGCACACCATCAACTTTGCTGCTGAGTACTGGGATAACGTATTTGAGTATTTTTTAGAAGAATACAAAGCCGGTCGTACGCCCAACCCAGATATTATGTGCAACAAAGAAATTAAGTTTAAAGCGTTTCTTGAGTTCGCTGCAGAAGACCTTGGTGCAGACTATATAGCCACCGGGCACTATGTTCGCCGCCGTGAAGTTGACGGAAAATGGCAAATGTTGCGCGGTCTCGACAATAACAAAGACCAAAGCTACTTCTTGTATACGCTAGGTGAAGAGCACGTTGCTAAAACCCTTTTCCCTGTGGGTGATATTGAAAAAACACTGGTGCGTAAAATCGCAGAAGAGCAAGGTTTAATTACCCACGATAAAAAAGATTCAACAGGGATCTGCTTTATCGGCGAACGCAAATTCAAAGACTTCCTTGCTCGTTACCTTCCAGCTCAGCCTGGCGTTATTGAAACAGCAGAAGGCGAAGAAATTGGCCAACACGAAGGCTTGATGTACCACACGCTAGGTCAACGTAAAGGCTTACACATTGGTGGATTAGCCAAATACGGTGACGACCCTTGGTATGTGGTAGATAAAGATGTTGCTCGCAACGTGCTTATTGTGGGCCAAGGTGCCGACCACCCTCGCCTATACTCGAAAGGCTTGGTAGCAAAGCAGCTACACTGGGTGGATAGAAAAACGATTACAGAGCCTACGCGCGCGGTAGTTAAAACCCGTTATCGTCAGGCCGATATCCCATGTACAATAACGCCAACTCAAGACGACACCATTGAAGTGATGTTTGATGAGCCGCAGAAGGCGGTAACGCCGGGGCAGTCAGCGGTGTTCTATAGTGACGACGTTTGCCTTGGCGGCGGTATTATTGAGAGTTATATTCGCTGATGTTAGATACCGACATAGAAAATAACCTAGCTCTTGCTGGTGTATGTCAAGCTGCTGCGCTGGTTCAGCAGCTTGCCAGACGAGGTTCTGCCGATAACGAGGCTATAGAGGCCAGCTTATCGAGCATACTGGTTACTGACCCAGAAACACCTCAACAGGTTTTCGGCCAGCTCGCTAACTTAAAAACCGGTTACACCACACTCGCAGCACAGCTGTCTGACAAACAAGCAACAAAAGATACGGAATTAACCCGCTATATTGCTAGTATTCTAGGCCTTGAAAGAAAGCTAGCGAGAAAGCCTAAAGCAATGCAGGAACTGGGCGAACGTATTTCCCATGTTCAGCGCCAGCTTGCTCACATCGATTTCCAAAACCCACAAATAGTCTCCTCCTTAGCGAGCATTTACAGCGATATCATCAGTCCGCTAGCACCGCGTATTCAGGTAGCTGGTAATCCAGATTATTTAAGCCAACCTGCTACTCAGCATAAAGTGCGAGCGCTTTTGCTTGCAGGTGTTAGGGCTGCAGTAATGTGGCGTCAGATGGGTGGAAAACGAAGAAACATTTTATTTAAACGCAAACACATTCTTAACAGTGCTGTTAAAGCACTACGATTAATAAACTAGTGAGGAGCTTAAGGTGGAACTGAGTCAGTTAACTGCAATTTCCCCTGTCGATGGTCGATATGCTGGCAAAAGCGTAGAATTACGCAGTATTTTCAGTGAGTACGGCTTATTAAAATACCGTGTAGAAGTAGAAGTACGTTGGTTACAAATGCTGTCTACTAACCCACAAATTGAAGAAGTTCCTGCTTTTACAGACACGTCAAATGCACTACTAGACAAAATAGTAGCTGAATTTAGTGTTGAAGATGCCATGCGCATTAAAGAAATCGAGCGCACAACAAACCACGATGTGAAAGCGGTTGAATACTTTCTTAAAGAGAAGGTTGCCGACAATAGTGAGCTTTCAGCGGTAAATGAGTTTATCCACTTTGCGTGTACGTCTGAAGACATCAACAACCTTTCACATGGCTTAATGCTTCGCGAAGCCCGCGAGACCGTTATTCTTCCTTACTGTGACAAATTAATTGAAGCGCTAGTAGAGCTTGCTAAGCGCTACCAGAACGTACCTATGATGGCACGTACTCACGGTCAGCCTGCTTCACCTACCACCATGGGTAAAGAAATGGCAAACGTGGCTATTCGCCTGAAGCGTCAGCGTAGCCAAATCGCAGGTGTTGAGTTACTTGGTAAGATTAACGGTGCTGTAGGCAACTACAACGCACACTTGTCAGCGTATAAAGATGTAGATTGGCACGAAGTTTCAGAGAAGTTTGTTACCTCACTAGGTCTAACCTGGAACCCGTTCACTACGCAAATAGAGCCGCATGACTATATTGCAGAAATGTTTGATGCCATTGCGCGCTTTAACACCATTCTTATCGATTTCGACCGTGACGTTTGGGGTTACATTGCACTGGGTCACTTCAAGCAAAAAACGGTAGCTGGCGAAATCGGCTCTTCTACCATGCCACACAAAGTTAACCCTATCGATTTCGAAAATTCAGAAGGTAACTTAGGTCTGGCGAACGCTATTTTTGACCATTTAGCAGCTAAGCTTCCTATCTCTCGCTGGCAACGTGACCTTACTGACTCAACCGTACTACGTAACCTTGGCGTAGGTGTAGGTTATGCGGTTATTGCGTATCAGGCTACGTTGAAAGGTATTAGCAAGTTAGAAGTTAATGAGCAAAGCTTACTTAACGAGCTAAACAACAATTGGGAACTGCTTGCAGAGCCTATTCAAACTGTTATGCGTCGTTACGGTATTGAAAAGCCATACGAGAAGCTAAAAGAGCTGACCCGTGGTAAGAAAGTAAACGCTGAGGTCATTGCTGAGTTTATTGATAACCTAGATATGCCAGAAGCGGCCAAAGCAGAGCTTAAGGCATTAACGCCTGCTACATACATTGGTGATGCAATCAGGCTTGTAGATCAGTTATAAGCCCTTACGCTTTCCACTACACTGAAAAACGCGGTCATTAGTACCGCGTTTTTTTATTCCTAAATTTCTCTACATTGAATTTTCACCTACGCGTGGGAGCAAGCAAATGGATTTACGCAACACGAACCACACTCCTTTCTCATTGCAGGAAAAACACTGTGTTGTACTTTCCCCCACGGTTTCGAAGGTGTTAAGTCCAACGCTAGAAACCAAAAGTAGTGCCGCGAATTTAAAAAGCTGTATAAAAAATGCCGTCGTCATTTTTTGTGACCTATCAGGCTTCCAACAACTCTCAGTTAAATATGGCGACATTACATGCGCCAGACTTGTAGATAGCCTGTTTTCTGAATTCGATGTGCTTGCCGCTGATTTACACCTTTCGCCATTAAAAACAAACGGCGATCAATATATTGCGGTTGGTTTTAGCGGCGAACACAGTAGTACAACACACTCGCTTTTGAACGCTCTGGTGAACGCCATCGAATTCGCATTTCGCGCTCGCGAGCTTGTAAATAGCAACGACCTTTTAGCTTCATCTTCAAGCCAACTGCGAGTTGGCATTGCGACAGGCTCTTTACTTGCCGGCCAATCTTCTCGCCCGCTTGCAGGCTTTGATATTTGGGGGACTACGGTAAATAGGGCTGCAATGTTAGAGCAATACACAGCACCTAATACAATTGCTATTTGTGAGAAGTCTTACAGCCTGGTTAAACGACAGATTATTCATCGCTCTAGCGCGAGTGCGAATAACCCTTGTTCCTTTAATACGTACTTCACTTGTGGTTCAAATATAAACGCTAACACTGAGCTTTCAACGCGTGAACACGACAAGCGGAAACTCAGTGAGTCAAAAATGTGTGGCGAAAATCGCAAAGAAACCACATTCCTACCAAAACAGCTGCACACGAAAACAATGCTAATGAGCGCATACGTTTGCTAACTCCTGTCTAGCGCATCTGATAACCACTCATGTCATGTAAACATAGAGCTAAAAAGCACGTGATTTCTAAGTTAGATGAATTACACCTGCAGTAACTCGCCGCGAGTACGAACATGTTAAGTTTCGCTGAGTGGGTAATTATTTATGCGAACCGTTATGAATTCGGCTCTCCCTACTGAATCAGGTGAAGCAAATGCAAGGTAGCAATAAACGTTTCAATAATCGATAATGCCGCCCATAAGCTTCAACCTCGCTTTTGACAAAGTGCTAACGCTTACCGCATATTTGTAACGCCACGCACAATACTTAAATCAACAGATTAAACCCATTTAATTGGCTTACTATAAGAGACACTATGCCCACTAACGACAATTCGTACATTATTGATGCACAATCTGGAAACGGCTTTAATGCAGAAACCTTTCTAAAAAACTACTGGCAGCAAAAGCCGGTAGTCATCAAACACTTCTTTGACAACTTTGTAGATCCTATCGATGAGAACGATCTTGCCGGTCTAGCACAAGAGTCGGAAGTGGATGCACGTATTATTAGCAACGTGAAAGGCAGCTGGCATGTTGAACAAGGGCCAATTACCGATTTTGACAAAGCATGTCAGGGCAAATGGACATTACTAGTTCAAGGCGTAGATAAATATGTGCCCGACGTAACCCCTCTACTAGATCCCTTTTCTTTTATCCCTAATTGGCGATTGGACGATCTGATGGTGAGCTTCGCCACCAATGGTGCTGGCGTTGGTGCTCACATCGACCAATATGATGTATTTTTAGTTCAAGGTAAGGGCCGAAGACGCTGGCGTGTGGGCAAGCCGGCGGACTATAAAGAAGTTTTTCCACATCCAAAATTAAGACAAATTGAAGGCTTCGACCCTGTTATAGATGTTGTGGTTGAGCCTGGCGATGTGGTGTACGTACCACCGGGCTGGCCTCATGATGGAGCGACAATTGAAGATAGCCTGACCTACTCTGTGGGTTATCGTGCTCCGGACAATCTGCAACTAGCGGAAAGCCTGGCGATGATGTTGGATAAAGGCGCACATAATTATCGCTTTACCGATGCAAGCCGCTCTATGCAAAGTAATCGTGCTTGGGTAAATCCAAGCGATGTTGCCATTCTTAAGCAGCAGCTCATAGATGCGATAAACGGTGAAGACTTTACTTTGGCACTTCTAGAAGCCATGAGTGAACAAGGCATTCCTGAATATCCGCTAGAAGACGAAGTATCGCTAGAGCAAATTTCAAATGAGTTTGCCGCAGGCATTAGCTTTGTTCCTGCACCGGGTGTGCGTGCATTACTATGTGACGGTAAGCGTGGTCTTCCTCGCGCGCTCTTTGTAAATGGCAGTCAGTTCGAATTTGGTAAAAGTGACCAAGAATGGTTTGAGGTGCTGGCATCAGGAGGCGTTTTGAACGCAACGTGTTGCCAAGACGCGCCTTCTTTTACATTTTTAGAAACCTTAACTACACTTATCAATAATGGTTACTGGGAATGGTTCGAAGGTTAACAGGTAAGTATGGCGTTTACGATACAAAACGTCGATTGGGAAAAGGATAAACATCGACTGAAAGCACTAAGGGAACATGTATTTGTTTTAGAGTGGCGCGTCCCCGAGGCAAGCGAGTTCGACGAACACGACAGTTCGGCGTGCCATGTGCTTATCGTCAATGATGAAAACGAACCCATTGCCACTGGGCGCTTAACCAAACGAGGCGAACTAGGCCGAATTGCTGTTAAGCGCTGCCACAGAACATTGCCTGTTTATCGCGCTTTGTTTGAAGCGCTGATTAACACGGCAAAGCAAAACAACGTCCCCATTATCAAAGTAGTCTGCAATTTAGAAAGCGTGTCCTATCACCAATCCATTGGTTTTATTCCCGACGGGCAAGTATTTATGGACGCAGGCGTTCCAAGACAGCGCCTAAAATGTCCGGCAGAGCGATTTCCTCTTCCGGACGTGACTCAACTTCATTAAGCTATGTATTTACAAAACGTCTCACTACTACAGGCTATTGCCTGGAATTAGTTCCAAAGATCTGGCGCGTTCTGCATGGCAAACAAGCTTTCAGCACGATTAATTAGTAAAGCACCAAACGCCTTTTGAGTATCGTCTGCGCCCTCTGCATTAATGAGGTTTTCTGCTTTCAACTGCCAATGCATAGCAAAGTGACGCAGTACGTCCTTGGCGTCTTTGGCGTTATCGACTGATGTGTAATCAGAAGGTAAATCACCACTAATAACCCAATAGCGTTTACTGTCCATTGCTCTAATTTTCCAAACTGCAAGGTACGGCATTAAATAACGACTTTCTTCGGTAATAACAGAATCAAACAACACGCCATTTTCCGCTAAAAATTTGTTTGCCTTTTGAAACTGCTCTCGCACCCATGTTGCGCGTTCTTCATCACTGATTGGTTGGTTTTCTGGTTGTTCTGCCATTTTTACTCTCATTATTATCGTTATCTGTTCTTACTAGTACTGCTACTTGATACCCATGTCTCAGTTACCTTCTAGGCAGTTTTGCCACTAGTTCGTAGCGTACGCCTTTTTTATCTTTGTACTTTATTTCATTCTTGCTTTCCACCGCAATTAGGGCATTGTGCCCACCAAAGGTGTTAAACGCTTACTTATTCGACAATCTTTAAGAATACCCAGCACCCAGTTATTCAAAGGTCGGGCACAAACATTTACATTTTTCATATTGGCAAATGTGCATCTTTAGGCGAAACTGTGAGATGAAAACTTCACCAAGCCGAGTGTTTATACATGCGAATAGTAAGACTTACCCTTGGAGCAATCCTGTTTATCGGCGGTATTGTTCTAACATTACTTCCGGGCTCTATCTTGTTAGTGGTAGGCGGTTTAGTGCTCTTAAGTTACGACTGGCCAAAAGCGCGAAGCTGGCTCAAATACAGCCAAAAAACAATGACGAGTGGTGCCCGTAGAATTGATCGTTTTCTTCTTATGCGAAAGCTGCGTTAATTGTTTTTGTTCTAACAGGTGTGCTTTTAGAAAGTTGAGCACGCCATAACGCACAGTGCGTTTCGCCCCCCTCCTCATCTCTCACCACTTTGTCGCAAAGTGTTAGCAATTAAACTTATGTAAATGCGTAATGATGCAATGCGTGTTAACGTAATCTAAAGTATAAATTGCGAAGCCTTTAACAATAATAATAGTGGCAATTATCTGAGCATGCTCAGCATCTTAGATAGTTCGTATCATCAGGCAATGTAACCGTATCGATATGATTTTGTGCAATGCGTTGACCCCGCATTGCGCTGCTTGGGTAGGCCAGATTTAAACAATCTGGTCCAAGTCATATCTTTCGCTTACCTATGGAGACAAGACCATGATCACGTTTACCGTTAATGGTAACAAACACGAATTTTCTGGTGACCCATCAACACCAGTGTTGTGGTACCTTCGTGACGAATTAAATCTTACAGGACCTAAGTTTGGCTGTGGTATGGCGCAATGTGGCGCTTGTACTGTTCACATTGATGGCATGGCACAACGCTCTTGCGTATTGCCTGTATCAGCCGTTCAAGGCAGAAAAATTACCACTATTGAAGGGCTAAGCGAAAATGGCGATCACCCTGTCCAAAAAGCGTGGGTAGAACATAAAGTACCACAATGTGGTTTCTGTCAATGTGGGCAAATCATGCAAGCTGCCAGTCTATTATCAACCAACCCAACGCCAAGTGACGAAGAAATTGTTCAGAATATGTCGGGCAACATCTGTCGTTGCGGCACGTACCCTCGCATTCACAAGGCCATTAAGTCTGCGTCGAAATCAATAAGCGGCAACGCTGGCGTGAGCTACTTTGACCCAGCCCAAGCGGGAGAAGAAGCATGAGTGAGAATACCTATTTTGATATGAATCGCCGCAGTTTCTTAAAATCGACAGCAGCGGCAGGCGCACTGGTTCTTGGTACCTATTTTATGGGTAGTGCACCTCGCGCCATGGCTGGCGTATTAGCAAAGCCGGCGGAAAACGCAAAGCGCGCAAACTTGTTTATTGCACTTCGCCCTGACGGCATGGTTGAAGTAACGTGTCACCGCAGCGAAATGGGTCAACAGATCCGAACCGCCATTGCGCAAATTGTAGCTGACGAGATGGAAGCTGCGTGGGACAAAGTCTTTGTTATTCAAGGCAAAGGCGACCCCAAATACGGTGACCAAAACACCGATGGCTCGCGTAGTATCCGCTTCAATATGCAGCGTCTTCGAGAAATGGGCGCAAGCGTGCGTTATATGATGCAACATGCAGCAGCTAAGCGTTGGGGTGTTGAGCCAAGTACCTGTGTTGCCGAGCAGCATGTGGTAACACACACTTCAGGTAAAACGCTTGCTTATAAAGACTTAATAGACGATGCATTAACCATTACGCCGCCAGAAGCAGATAAGCTTAAGCTTAAAGAAAGGAAAGAATGGCGTTACATCAATACCGGTATGGCGCATATCGACCTTCAAGATATCGTTACCGGTAAAGCAACCTTCGCCGCCGACGTGCGCGAGCCAAAAGCACTTGTTGCTATAATCGAACGCCCACCTGTAGTGGGCGGTAAGGTGAAAAGCTTCAATGCAGATAAAGCAAAAGCGGTTAATGGCGTTGTTGATGTAATTGAAATTCCAGCGCCAAAAGGTGCGCCTCAGTTCCAACCAAAAGGTGGGCTAGCCATTATAGCTAACAACACATGGGCAGCATGGCAAGGCCGCAAAGCATTAGACGTCACCTGGGACGATGGCGCAAATGGCGACTATAACTCAGCGAACTTTAAAGAGCAGTTGCTTAACACAGTAAATGCACCTCAAGCGCTTGTTAGAGAAAAAGGCGATGCGTTGAGCGTTTTAGAAAAAGCCAGCGACAAACTGGTTGCTGACTATTACGTGCCGCATTTAGCACAAGCCCCAATGGAGCCACCATGTGCTACTGCCATGTACTATAAAGATCGCGTTGACGTATGGGCAGCAACACAAAATCCGCAGGCTGATATGGAAACCGTGGGCGCTATGGTTGGCATGGACAAAGAAAAAATCAATGTTCACGTTACCATGCTAGGTGGTGCTTTCGGGCGTAAGTCTAAGCCTGACTTTTCAGCGGAAGCAGCATTCCTATCAATGAAAACGGGCAAGCCAATTCGTGTTCAATGGACACGTGAAGATGATATTCAGCACGGTTTCTATCACGCGGTTTCCGCTCAACATGTTGAAGCTGCACTTGATGAAAACGGTAAAATTGACGCTTATCTTCACAGAACCGCGTTTTCACCTATTGCCTCTACGTTCCAAGAGGGCGCAAACGCACCCTTTAGCTTTGAGTTAGATTTGGGCTTTACGGATAACCCTATTCTTACGCCCAACATGAAGTTAGAGCGCGGTGAAGCGCCAGCCAAAGCCCGTATTGGATGGATGCGTTCAGTATCGAACATCTTCCACGCGTTTGCTGTACAGTCGTTTATTAATGAAGCAGCCCACAAAGCAGGCAAAGACGCTAAAGATTACCTATTGGAAGTAATTGGTCCTGATAGAATTATTGATGTGACGGATCAAAAAGCCGAATATCAAAACTATTGGGGTGATAAGTCGGTTTATCCTTTGGATACAGGCCGTCTTCGTAATGTAATTGAGAAAGTATCTGACATGGCAGGCTGGGGCCGCAACATGCCTAAAGGCCGCGGACTGGGTATTGCTGCGCACCGTAGCTTTTTAACTTACGTTGCTACTGTGGTTGAAGTTGAGGTGTCTGACGCTGGCGATCTTAGCGTGATTAAATCATGGGTAGCTATTGATGCAGGTACTGTAGTTAACACCGATACGGTTAAAAACCAAACCCAAGGCGGCTCGGTTTACGGTATAACAACAGCAATCAGTGACGGTATAACGTTTGATAAAGGGCGTGTACAGCAGAGTAACTTCCACAACTACCGTGTACCGCGCATGAGCGATTCACCACTAGAGGTAGAAGTTGAAGTAATTGAAAGCGATGCGCCGCCAGCAGGTGTAGGTGAACCTGCAACCCCCGTGCATGCGCCAGCGCTGTGCAATGCCATTTTTGCTGCATGCGGTAAGCGTATTCGCCAGCTACCTATTGGTAACCAGCTTAAAGCGTAAGCATTCTATAGATTCGGCTTAATCGCTGGTTTGATGAATAAATACTAACGCTATTTAAGACAGGCAATCATATCAAAAAGGGTTAACACACAGTGTTAACCCTTTTTTTATGGATGTATGCTGTATTCGGGTGTGTCTCAATAGTAGCGAAAAAGCGAGTTGCTTTATGAATAATAGAAAAGACTATATAAGTTATAGATACTTAGGCAAAAACACGCTATCGAGATAACAACGCAAGCAACAAAAAGGTGAATAAATACACCATAACTTGCATAGGCGAAAACTGCACATATCAGACCAATAGTGAATTCAACCAGCGCAGCTTCACAGAACGTTCTGATGTTACTGATTACAGGTTGTGCAAAAAACTTAAATTTATAAGCCATCGTAGTTTCCCTCCCTGCCTCATGCATACTGCTAGCCAAACGTTATTTACAATAGCACACTAATCCAACCGGACATAATTTAACCAAGTAATATAAGAAGGTCTTGAGTTTTGTTGGACATCAAAAAGGCGAAAAAACCTAGTCATTAGCATATTCGCCATTTCCAACTAACTAAGCCATTGCTTAAGAGCAGCAAACAACCATTAGAGACAAAAAAGGAGGCCAACATGACCTCCTTTTATTCAAACTGTAAATCAACCTGTAACCTTACAATTAAAAGGAAAACACTTTCAGTGTTTGACGGTTAATTCCCGCCTTATTCTAATAGTTTATTATTACTCGTAGTTGCGTTCCATCCACATTAACTGCATTTTAAGCTCGTTAATTTCTTTTTGCGCTTCCGCCAACTGCTCAACCACAGAGCGTGATTGCATAACATTTTCTTCGGAAGTATTTACTGAAACTGCGCTGTCATTATGTGCCATGAGAATTCAACCAAGTTAATTATTAATCAAAGATTCAAAGTGAAAGTCACTTTGTAATATTACATTTTTAATTACACAAAGTCATGTTTTCAACACGCAAAAATGCATAGTTTTGCTCAATAACCACAGTTTTTTTAAGGAATGA